>NZ_LEKR01000008.1:0-128156 GCF_001580555.1 Stenotrophomonas sp. DDT-1 | reverse complement strand
CGACGACCTCGCCACCCTGCGAGGCGACGCCATGCGCGCCGATGGCGAGCTGGTTGGCCTGGCGGGCGTGCTCGGCGTTCTGGCGCACGGTGGAGGTCAGTTCCTCCATCGAGGCCGCGGTTTCCTCGAGGTTGGCGGCCTGCTGCTCGGTGCGGCGTGACAGGTCGCTGTTGCCCGAGGCGATCTCGCCGGCGGCCAGGGTGATGCTGGAGGCGCTGGCCTGGATCTGGCTGACGATCTGGGTCAGCTGCGCGACCGTGGTGTTGGCATCGTCGCGCATGCGGGCGAACACGCCATTGAACTGGCCTTCCATGCGCGCGGTCAGGTCGCCGGTGGCGATCGACTGCAGCAGCTGCGAGAGCTGGCCGAGGTTGCCGTCAGCCACCTGCATCATGGTGTTGAGGTGCTCGATCATCAGCTTGAAGTCGTGCTGGAACCGCTGTACGTCGCCGCGCTGGCTGAAGTCACCGGCGGCGGCCGCAGCAGCCAGGTGCTGGATCTGCGAATTGATGGCCAGCAGGCTGGCCTTGGCCGCGTCCATGGATTCGTGCAGGATCGCGCGGCTGCCGGGCAGGCGGCGTGCATCCGGGCTCAGATTGCCGATGGCGTACTGGTTGAGTACTTCAATGGCATCGACGATCGCATCGAGGTGCTCGAAGATCACCGTGTTGATGCCGTTGGCCAGCTGGCCGTAGACACCCGGGAAATCTTCCGGGATGCGATGGCTGATGTCCGGGCCAGCGTGCATCTGTGCCATCAGCTGTGTCTGCTCGCTGAAGCGTCGCAGCATCGCCGTCATCTCGGCGGTGGCAGCGAGCATCCTGCCGGCTTCGTCACTGCTGGTGGCCTGGGTGCTGACGCTGAGATCACCGCGGGCAACGGCCTGGATGGCATGCACGGCCTTGCCGAGTGGGCCGGTCACTGCACGCGAGATGACGATGGCCAGCGCGGCAGCGACCAGCGACAGCAGCACGATGCAGCCGATGATGGCAATCATGCTGGTGCGGTGGGTGGCGTTGGCGTCGGCGATCTTGCGGTCCATCTGGCCGGCGATGTGGGCTCCCAGTGCCTTCATCGCAGCGAACAGGTCGCGGCGCGCCGGGCGTGACTGTTCGTCGGAGATCTGCCGCGCCAGGACGCCGTCACCAGCGGTCACGGCGTCGCGCATCGCCTTGTTGGCGGCGAAGTAGCGGTCGAGCTGTGCGCTGGCTGCGCGATACAGTTCACGCTCCTTGTCCAGCGCCGGCAGCGCCGCGTACGCCGCCAGCTCGTCATGCACGGCCTTGGCGGTATCGTCCATGCGCTTGTTGTAGTCGGCCACCTTTTCCGGCTGGTCGAGCATGCTCAGCTGGGCCAGTTCGTAGGTGCGGAACTCGCCGAGCTGCGAGCGCGCCTCGCCCAGGTGCTGGACCGAGGGGATATCGTTGCCGGCCATGTCGCGCAGCTGCGCGTTGGCCTCGGACAGGCGGATCAAGGCAAAGGCACCCAGTACGACGGTCATCAGGGTGGTGAGGGTGAACCCCACGGCCAGCTTGCGGGCGATGGGCAGATCTTGGAACCACTTCATGCAGGGTGCTCCAGGTGGGCAGAGTGCCGGCGTCTGTGCGCCGGTTTGGGGGTGGTTGCAGAGCGAACGGGGGTGCCCGGTGGGGTTCGGTGACGACCGTCAAAGCGAAATAACGGCGCCGTCCGCGCGGACTTTATGGACGCAGATCACATTCGGTTGCGTAGGGATGACGGCACGAAAGTGCTGGTCTGGCGGGGCTTGCGCTCGGATGACGTGGTTGCGCGCGAAACCATCGCCTCGACGGAGTTCACAGAAGGGATGGGGTCAGATCCCTTTTCCCTGAAAAGGGATCTGACCCCGGCTGGAATGGAGCACACAAACAAAAACCGCCGCCCCGAAGGGCGGCGGTCCATGACCCGCATGCGGCGTGGATCAGGCGGCCTGCGGCATCCGCAGCGAGCGCACCAGTCCGCCGATGTCAACGATCAACGCGACGCGGCCGTCGCCAAGGATGGTGGCACCGGACACTCCGCCGATACGGCGGTAGTTGTTCTCGATGTTCTTCACCACCACCTGCTGCTGGCCGACCAGCTCGTCCACTTCCAGCGCGATTTTCTGGCCATCGCCTTCCACCACCACCACCAGCGATTCGCTGCCCGGTGCGCGGTTGCCGTAGCCGTAGTACTCGCTCAACGACAGGATCGGCAGGTACTCGCCGCGCACGCGCAGCACGCGGCCTTCGCCGGCCATGCTGCGGATATCCTCGGGCTGCGGCTGCAATGCCTCAAGCACGTAGGCCAGCGGCAGGATCAGGGTTTCGCCGGCCACGGCCACAGTCATGCCATCGAGGATGGCCAGGGTCAGCGGCAGGCGGATCAGCGTGCGGGTGCCGGTACCGAGGCTGCTTTCGATCTGCACCTCGCCACCCAGTGCCTGGATGTTGCGGCGGACCACGTCCATGCCGACGCCACGCCCGGACAGGTCGGTGACCGCATCGGCGGTGGAGAAGCCGGGCTGGAAGATCAGGTCCCAGACCTGCGAATCGGTCGGGTTGTCCGGCACGGCCAGGCCGCGTTCGTAGGCCTTGGCGAGGATCTTGGCGCGGTCCAGGCCACGGCCATCGTCGCTGACTTCGATGACGATATGGCCACCCTGATGCGAGGCCGCCAGCGTGATCGTGCCGGTCTCATCCTTGCCTGCACCGCGACGTACGTCGGGCATTTCCAGGCCGTGGTCGATCGAGTTGCGCACCAGGTGCACCAGCGGATCGGCGATCTTTTCGATCAGGCCCTTGTCCAGTTCGGTGCCTTCGCCGACGGTGCGCAGGCGCACCTGCTTGCCGAGGCGGCTGGACAGGTCGCGGACCAGGCGCGGGAAGCGGCGGAACACCGCGTCAACCGGCAGCATGCGCACGCCGATCACCGCTTCCTGCAGGTCGCGGGTGTTGCGTTCAAGCTGGTCCAGCCCGGCGAACAGGCTCTCGGCGTGGACCGGGTCCAGTGCATGCGAGACCTGCTTGAGCATGGCCTGGGTGATGACCAGCTCGCCGACCAGGTTGATCAGCGCATCGACCTTGTCGACGCTGACGCGGATCGAGGTTTCCGCTTCCTGGCTGGCACCACCGCTGGCGGCAGGCGCGGCAGGTGCGGACGGTGCCGCTGCGACCGGAGCGGGAGCCGCGGCGGCCGGCGCCTGGGTGGCCAGGCTCGGCGGCGCGGCGGGACGGATGTCCAGCTCGCAATCGTCCAGCACCCAGGCGAAGGTGTCTTCGATCTTGCTGCGCGGCACCTTGCCGACCAGGCCCAGATCCCACGCAAGATGGGCTTCGAGCGGATCAAGCTGGGCGAAGCCCGGCAGGCGTTCCATGCGCGCAGCGACCTGCAGCGAACCGAGGTGTTCCAGTTCGCGGATGATGCGCAATGGATCGTTGCCGCTCATGAACAGCGACGGCGCCGGGGTGAAGCCGATCTGCCAGGCTTCCGGCGTATCGTCCACCTTGGCTGCCGCGGCCGCCGGGGCGCTCGCTGCGGCCTGGCCGGAAAGAACCGCTTCCAGGCGTGCCTTCACTGCAGCGACTGCAGCCGGATCGGCAGCCTGGCCGTGCTCGGCTTCGCGCAGCAGGGCGCGCAGCACGTCCACCGAGGACAGCATGGCGTCGACGGCGTGACCTTCCAGCGCCCGCTTGCCGGCGCGCAGCTCATCGAGCAGCGTTTCCAGCACGTGGGTCAGGCCGGCGATCGCGTCGAAGCCGAAGGTGCCGGCGCCGCCCTTGATCGAGTGGGCGGCGCGGAACACCGAATTGATGATCTCCGCGTCCTGCTGCCCCGATTCCAGGGCCAGCAGGCCAGCCTCCATCGCATCGAGGCCTTCGCGGCTCTCCTCGAAGAAGGTGGCGTGGAAGCGTTGCAGGTCCATGCTCATGGCAGTGGTGATCCGGAAGCGAGGAGGGGGAGCGGCGCCGGGCGATTAGCCCAGCACTTTCTGCACGGTGGCGACCAGCTGTTCGGGATTGAACGGCTTGACCAGCCAGCCGGTGGCACCGGCGGCCTTGCCTTCGGACTTCTTGTCGGCGGCCGATTCGGTGGTCAGCATCAGCAGCGGGGTGAACTTGTAGTCCGGCAGCTGGCGCAGTTCGCGTATCAGCGCGATGCCGTCCATGTTCGGCATGTTGACGTCGGTCACCACCGCATTGAAGCGCTGGCCCTTGGCGCGACCGAGCGCGACCGCGCCGTCTTCAGCTTCTTCGACGGCAAAACCGGCCGAGGTGAGGGCGAAGGACACCATCTGGCGCATCGACGCCGAATCGTCCACCACCAAGATACGTGCGCTCATGCAGCGTTCTCCACAGATTTCAGGTTGTCATGGGTTACGTCCAGGCCCAGGGCCTGGGTGACGCCCAGCAGGCGCGCGGCGTCACTGAAGGTTGCAGTGCAACCGTGGAAGCCGGTGCCCAGGCCTGCCTCGCGGCGGGCCTGCACGAACGCACACAGCACCTGCACGGCGGCCGTGTGGATGCGGGCGACCTGGCTGGCATCCAGGGTCAGCTCGCCAGCCTGCTCCACGAGGGGGGCGAGGCGGTTCTTGAGCTCGGTAGTGCTCTCGATGCCGAGATCCCCACCCAGTTCGACAGTGCTCATCGTTGCTCCGGACAAACGGTTCCGTGATCCATAACGGCACCCCGGTGGGGTTCTTTAGAAGAATCGACGCGGTACGTCGATGCGGTCGCTGTCTGAAAGGGGACGGAGGGGATCAAGTCGCAAGCGACCTGGCTCTACTGCAGTCCCCTCGGCAACGGTGACCGCGCAGTGGGGACGTAAGGTGTTGATCCAACGGATCAACTCCTTGCGTCCCCGACAGGCACCGCTTCGGTGCAAAGCGCCGAGCCACTTGCGACTTGATCCCCTCCGTCCCCTTTTTCTTGGTGGCTCAGCTCAACAGCCGGGTGGCGTCGAGCAGGATCATCGGGCGCTGGCTGACCCGGGCCACGCCGCGGAACAGGTCGTTTGAGATCTGGCAGATGCGCGCGGTATCCGGCGGTTCGATCTGCGAATCGGTGAGGTTGGCGACATCTTCGACCGCCGACACGCGCAGGCCGATGGTCTCGCCGTCCTCCTCCAGGACCACGATGCGGGTCTGCGCGTCGTCCTCGGCGGCGGCCGCGCCCAGGTGCAAGCCCAGATCCATCACCGGTACCACCTGGCCGCGCAGGTTCATGATGCCGAGCATGGCCGCTGCAGTGCCACGCAGCGGCAGCAGGGGCACCGGCAGCACCACTTCCTGCACCTTCAGCAGTTCCAGCGCATAGGCCTGGGTGCCGCAGCGAAGGCGCAGCCAGCGCGAAGTGCGTTCGCCGGCGCGTCGGTTCTGCGGGTGCGGGCTGCGGGCCGGTTGGTGGGCCTGCGCCTGCAGCTCCTGCCAGGTGCCGGGACGGTTGGCTGCCGGGGCATCGACGGCGACGCGCGGCGGCGGAGTGGCGGTGCGCGCGGCCGGGGCCGGGGCTGCAGGTGCAACCGTCGGGGCCACCGGTGCTGCGACCACGGCGGGCGGTGGCGTGGCTACGTCTTCGCCACCGGCGGCCGCCTCGAACGCGGCCTGCAGGCCGGGGCTGTCGGTGTGGGCGAGGCGATGGCTGTCGGCCGGATCGGTCTCGTAGATCACCTCGTCCGGCAGGTCGTCCCAGGTAGGTTCCGGACCGGCGTTTGCAACGACGGCGGGTGCCGGCGCGGTTTCGTGGATGACTTCCTCAGGCAGGTCATCCCAGGTCGGCTCGCGTTCGGAAACCGCTTCTCCCGCCGGACCCGGCCCAGCGCTAGCGGAGGCGGCAGCGCTCTCGAAGGCCGCTTCCAGCACCGCGTCGTCCGGGCTTGGCGCGGCGGCGACGGATTCTGTTTCGTAGATCACCTCGGCGGGCAGGTCATCCCAGGTGGGTTCGCGCGTGGGTGGAGCGGCGCTCTCGAAGGCGGCTTCCAGCGCAGCGCTGTCCCCGCTCGGCGCGGCGGCGATGGTTTCGGTTTCGTAGATCACTTCGGCCGGCAGGTCGTCCCAGGTCGGTTCGCGTTCGGCGACTGCTTCGATCGCCGGGTTTGGCCCGGCGCCAGCCGGCGACAGCTCGGCAGGGGGCGGCGCGACAATGGCCTCCCCCAGCAGTTCGTCCAGGTAATCATCGAGGATGCCGGTGCTGTTCATGCGGCCTGCTCCAGGGCGCGGGCATCCTCGCCGAGGATCCAGTTCAGCGCACGGCGGTAGGCGGCCAGGCCCCGGCCCGGGTAGTCCTCGCCGGTGCTCGGCAGGGTCAGCCCGGCGGCGTTGCTGATGCGGGTATCGATCGGAATGGCGTCTTCCCACACGCGGTTGCCGTGGCGATCCTGCATGGTGCGCAGCGACTCGTTGCCGGCGCGGGTGCGGCGGTCGAACAGGGTCGGCAGGATCGAGATCGGCAGCGGGCGGCGGCGCGAGCGCTCGACCATCTCGCCGGTGCGGACCATGCCATCCAGGCCGTGCAGGGCCAGTGGCTCGGCCTGGGTGGGAATGATGAGACGGTCGGCTGCGGCCAGCGCATTGATCATCAGCAGGCCGAGGGTCGGTGCGCAGTCCAGCAGGATGTAGTCGTGCTGGCCCTGGTGGCGCGCCAGCGCGTTCTGCAGGGCCAGGCCGAGGCCGGGCTGGTTGGCGCTGCGGCGTTCCAGCGTGGCCAGCGCCGACTGTGCGCAGACGTAGTCCAGGCCATGGATGTTGCTGGCATGGCACAGGCCGGACAGGTCCGCTGGCGGTGTGCCGAACAGCTCCAGCACCCCGGCCGGCGGCGGGTCCACCGGCACGCCGAAGGCGCGGCTGAGCGAGGCATGCGGATCGAGGTCGATCAGCAGCACGCGATGGCCGAGCGCGGCCAGGCCGCGGCCGAGGGCGAGGGTGGTGGTGGTCTTGCCGACTCCGCCCTTCTGGTTGGCGACTGCCCAGATGCGCATCGGATTACTCCTTCATTGCCGGGGGAACGGCGGCGCCGACGCGGCTGCCAGCCGGCACCGGCGGCAACTTCACCGGTGCGATGGGGGAGGTGGGGGCGCTGGCCGGAGTTGCGGCGGCCTGTTCGGTGACGGTGCTGTCGGTGGCGCCGGTGGCTGCGTTCAGGCGCTGGCCGAGCGGATCCACCGAGTGCGACGTGTCGGCCAGGATGATGACCATCACCCGGCGGTTGCGGTTGCGGCCCTGCGCGCTGTCGTTCTCTTCGCGCGGGCGGAACTGGCCATAGCCGACCATCGCCAGCCGCGACGGCTGCACGCCCTGGTCGGCGAACAGGTGCACCACGCTGGCGGCGCGCCCGGCCGAAAGTTCCCAGTTCGACGGGAAAGTGGCGGTGGCGATCGGCACGTTGTCGGTGTGGCCTTCCACGCGCACGCTGTTGGGCACGTCGCGCAGCACCTCGGCCAGGCTGGCCAGGGTCTGCCGCGCATGCACGTCCAGCGCGGCCGAGCCGGTGGGGAACAGGATGTCGCTGTTGATCTCGACTTCGATCCACAGTTCGGTGCGGCGCACGCTGATCATGCCGCGGTCGATCAGCGGTGCGAGCGCGGCGGTGAGGCGGTCGGCGATGCTGTTGAGCTGTCGCTCGGCGCGCGCGATCTGCTCCTGGTTGTGCACTGACACCGGCATGCGCATCTGCGAAGCCATCGAGGGCAGCAGGGTCGGGTCGTGCGAAGGTGCCGGCGCGGACGGGCCGATCTTGGTGCCGGACTTGATCACCGAGGGGCTGTCCCAGCCGCCGCCCTGCACCTGCTTGTTGCCCACCTGCACCGGGTTGATGGTGCGCGGTGCGCCACCGAAGGCATCGGTGAGCGCGTCGGCCATGATCCGGTACTTGCCCTCGTTCACCGAGGAGATTGCATACATGACCACGAAGAAGGCGAGCAGCAGCGTCATCAGATCGGCATAGGGGATCGCCCATGCTTCGTGGTTGGCGTGCTCTTCGTGGTGCTTGCGGCGGGCCATGTCAGTGCAGGAAGCCGGAGAGGTTGGTTTCGATGTTGCGCGGGTTCTCGCCCTGGGCGATCGAGATCAGGCCTTCGATGACCATCTCGCGGTCGCGCGTGTTGTGCGAGATCACACTCTTGAGCTTGGCGGCGATCGGCAGGAACAGCAGGTTGGCCGAAGCGATGCCGTAGATGGTGGCGGTGAACGCGGCGGCGATGCCGTGGCCGAGCTTGCTCGGGTCGGCCAGGTTCTTCATCACTGCGATCAGGCCCAGCACGGCACCGATGATGCCCAGCGTCGGTGCATAGATGCCCATTGCTTCGAACACCTTGGCGCCGGCCTGGTCCTGGTGCTCCTGGCTGCCCAGTTCGATTTCCAGCATGTGCCGCATCGATTCGGGCTCGACGCCGTCCACCAGCAGCTGCAGGCCCTTGCGCAGGAACGGGTCCTGCTGTGCTTCCACCTGCGATTCCAGGCCCAGCAGGCCCTGGCGGCGGGCGATGTTGCTCCACTCGACGATCTGCTGGATCAACTCGCGGCGGTCGCTGTGCGGTGGACGCACGACCCAGCGCACGATGCTGAACGCATGCTTGAACACCGCCGGCGAGGTGTGCAGCAGGATCGCAGCGACGGTGCCGACGATGACGATCACGAACGCCGCAGGCGACCACAGCGACGCCAGGCCGGCGCCCTTGAGGATGCTGCCGCCGACCAGCGAGGCCAGGGCGAGAAAGAGTCCAATGAGGCTGAGTCTATCCATGGATCCGGTATCGGCTTGTATGAATGGGACTTGAGACACCGGTACGGGCTACTGGTGCGACTTCACGGTTTTACGGGTTCAGCAAGCGGGTCAGTCGTGCGGGCTGCGCAGGCCGTCCACATCCAGGATCAGCGCCATGCGACCATCGCCGATCAGGGTTGCACCGGCGTAACCGCGCAGGCCGCGCAGGGCTTTCGGCAGTGGCTTGATGACCACTTCCTCGCGCCCGCGCACCTGGTCCACGACCAGGCCGAAGCGCGCTTCGCCGGCCTGCAGCACCACGATCGTCAGCAGGGTCGAGGCGGCCGGCGTCACATCCAGCCACTGGCGCAGATCGACCAGCGGCAGCGTATGCGAACGACGGTCGAGCACGGCGCGGCCATCGAACCAGCCCAGCGAGGTGCGCGGCGCGTGCAGCACTTCCATCACGCGCGCCAGCGGCAGTGCATAGACGTCCTCGCCGGCCTGTACCAGCAGGGTCGGCAGGATCGCCAGGGTGAGCGGCACGCGGATCAGGAAGCGGCTGCCACGGCCCAGCTCGGACTGGATCTGGATCTGGCCACTCAGCTCGCGGATGCGTGACTGCACCACGTCCATGCCAACGCCGCGGCCGGAGATATCCGTGACCTGCTGCTTGGTCGAGAAGCCGGGCAGGAACACCAGGTGCAGGCACTCCTCGCTGCTCAGGCGGGCGGCAGCTTCCGGATCGATCAGGCCCTTCTCACGCGCCTTCGCGCGCAGCTTCTCCGGATCGATGCCGGCACCGTCGTCCTGCACTTCAATGCTGACGTAGTCGCCTTCCTGCTGGGCCGACAGGCGTACATGGCCCATCCGCGGCTTGCCCTGTGCTTCGCGCAGATCGGGCATTTCCACGCCATGGTCGATGGCGTTGCGGACCAGGTGCACCAGCGGGTCGGCCAGCGCTTCGACCAGGTTGCGGTCGAGCTCGGTCTCGGCGCCGATCAGCTCCAGGTCCACTTCCTTCTTCAGCGAGCGGGCAACGTCTCGGGCGACCTTGGGGAAGCGCGAGAAGACCTTGCCCACCGGCTGCATGCGGGTACGCATCACCGCCGACTGCAGGCGCGCGGTGGCGATGTCCAGGGTCGACACGGCGCGGTCCAGTTCCTCGTCGCGCAGGCGCGCACGCAGGGTCTTGAGCCGGTTGCGTGACAGCACCAGTTCGCCGATCAGATTGACGATCGCGTCCAGGCGCTTGGTGTCCACGCGCACGGTATGTTCGGCTTCGGCCAGCGGCTTGGCGGCCGGCTTGGTCGCCGCTGCAGTTGCCGGTGCGGCCGGTGCGGCCAGTGGGCGTGGTGCCGCGATCGGTGCGGGCGCTACCGCAGCGATGGGCTTGGCGCCGGGTGCGGCGCCACCGTGCAGCTGGTCGAGCAGGGCTTCGAACTCGTCTTCGCTGATCAGGCCGTCGTCAGCCTTCTTTGCCGGCGCGACCGCAGTCGGCGCGTTACCACCGTGCAGCTGGTCGAGCAGGGCCTCGAATTCGTCGTCGGTGATCAGGTCGCCGCTACCGGCCGCCGCTACGGCGGCCGTCGCGGCCGGCGCGGTGGCGCCTCCGTGCATGTCGAACTGGGCGATCAGCTCCGGCGGCGCATAGCCCGGCTCGGTGCCGGAGGAAACTGCATCCAGCATCGCTTGCAGGTAGTCCAGCGATTGCTGGGCGGCATCGAAGTGATGGGCCTGCAGCACGGCCTGGCCCGCGCGCGCGATGCCCAGCGCTTCTTCGGCGGCGTGGCACAGCTCGACCATGGCGGTGACGCCGAGGAAGCCGGCGCCGCCCTTGAGCGTGTGGTAGCCCCGGAACACCGCGTTGAGCTGCTCGGTGTCCTGTGGTGCCTGCTCCAGCGACACCAGCTGTTCGCCCAGGCGATCCAGGATTTCCTGCGCCTCGATGATGAAATCGGCAGTGATGTCGTCGGATACCGCGCTCATGCTTACAGCCCCAGGTCCGACAGCAGGTCGTCGGCGTCGTTCTGCGAGACCGCGTGGCGGTCCAGTCCCTTCAGTGCCGGCCCGGCCAGTTCCGGATCGGTGCGATGCTGTTCCGGCGGCAGGCCGAGCGCGCCGAAGCCCTCGTGCACGCGGCGGACGATGCCGACCACGCGACGGATGATCTGCCCGGTCAGGTCCTGGTAGCTCTGGGTCAGGGCGATCTCGGTGAGGTTGTGGCGGATGCGCTCGAGCTGCGCATCCTGGCCCGGCTGCAGGCCTTCGGCGCGCAGCTGTTCGGTCAGGCTGCGGCATTCCTCGGCCAGGTCCAGGGTGCGGTGCGTCGCTTGTTCGGTCATCGCCACCACGTGGTCCAGACGTGCGCAGGCATCGTCCAGTTCGCCGGCCTCGCTGGGCACGGTCGGCAGTTCACCCAGGGCCTGCCCGAGCTCGCGGGCCAGCCGCGAGAGGCCGCTCATCATCGGCTGCGTGCGCAGCGCGACCAGTCCGTCGATGCGTTGCCGCCAGGCGGTTTCGTCACCGGACTCCAGTGCGTCCAGTGCTTCCTGCAGGCGCAGGGCGAGGGCATTCTTGTCGACCGTGGTGTCCATCAGGCGCTGGCCGCCAGGCGTTCGAAGATCTTGCCGAGCTTCTCTTCCAGCGTCTGCGCGGTGAACGGCTTGATGATGTAGCCGTTCACGCCGTTCTGGGCCGCTTCGATGATCTGCTCGCGCTTGGCTTCGGCGGTGACCATCAGCACCGGCAGGGTCTTCAGCTTGGCATCGGCACGGATCGCCTTGAGCAGCTCGATGCCGGTCATGACCGGCATGTTCCAGTCGGTGACCACGAAATCGAACGGCTGGCTCTGCAGCAGCGACAGCGCGGCATGCCCGTCCTCGGCTTCGGCGGTGTTGGTGAAGCCCAGATCGCCCAGCAGGTTCTTGACGATGCGACGCATGGTCGAGAAGTCGTCCACGATCAGGATGCGCATGTTCTTGTTCAAAGCAGAGTTCCTTTGTTGTTCATTCCGGGCGGCCGGGGGCAGCTGCCTCGGGGATGTTCATTCTTCGAGGCCGGCGTCGACGGCCTCGAATACCTTCAGCCGGCCGCGCAGGCGCAGCACGGCCTGGCCGTGGATCTGGCAGACCCGCGACTCGCTCACGCCGAGCACCGCGCCGATCTCCTTCAGATTGAGTTCCTGCTCGTAGTAGAGCGAGAGCACCAGCTGTTCGCGCTCGGGCAGATGGCCGATGGCCTTGCCCAGCTCGCGGCCGAACTCGCTGCGCTCCAGCACCTGCTGCGGGGTCGGGCCACCCTGGGCGACCGTGTCCAGCTCGCCCTGGTCCTCGATGCGCGACTCCAGGCTCAGCACCTGGCCACGCGCGGCGTCTTCCATCAGGCGCAGGTAGTCGGGCAGTGGCATCTCCATCGCGGCGGCCACTTCGGTGGCGCTGGCGGCGCGGCCGCTGCTCTGTTCCAGGCGGCGGATGGTGGCCGCAGCATCGCGTGCACGGCGGTGCACCGAACGCGGCACCCAGTCGCCACGACGGATCTCGTCGATCATCGAGCCGCGGATGCGGATCGAGGCATAGGTCTCGAACGAGGCGCCCTGGTCGGCGTCGTAGCTGCGCGAGGCTTCGATCAGGCCCATCATGCCGGCCTGGATCAGATCATCGACTTCGACGCTGGCCGGAAGGCGCGCGGCCAGATGGTGGGCGATGCGCCGCACCAGGTCCGAGTGCTGGGCGATGACGTCGTTGGCCGCCGAGCGCTGGACTTCCCTGTACTGGGCCGCGCCTTTCATGCCGCCACCCCGCGCTGCTTGAGGATGCGTTCGAGGAAGAACTCGACGCCGCCGCGTGGTTCGGTGGGCGCCTGCCAGCGCGCGGTACGGCGTGCGATCTCGGTGATCGCCAGTGCGGACGGGCTGGACGGGTAGGCCTTCACCACCGGCTGCTGGCGCTGCACCGACAGGCGCAGCCAGTCATCCTGCGGCACGCAGCCCAGGTAGTTCAGCGAGACATCGGCGAGGAACTTTTCGCAGACCCGGGTCAGCTTCTCGTACAGCACGCGGCCTTCATTGGGGTCGCGCACCATGTTGGCCACCACCTGGATGCGGTCCACGCCACGCTCGCGCGAGAGCACCTTGATCAGCGCGTAGGCGTCGGTGATTGAAGCCGGCTCGTCACAGACCACCACCACGGTGTCCTGCGCGGCCTGGCAGAAGGTCAGCACGCCGTCGGTGATGCCTGCGGCGGTGTCCACCACCATGATGTCCAGCTCGCGTTCCAGCTCGGAGAACACGTTGACCAGGCCGACGTGCTCGGCCGGGGCCAGCTCGGCCATGTGCCGGCGGCCGGACGCGGCCGGGACCACCAGCACGCCGTTCGGGCCTTCGACGATGACGTCGTCCAGCGAGCAGCGGCCGGCAACCAGGTCGGCCAGCGTATAGGTGGGGTTCAAGCCCAGGATCACGTCGATGTTGGCCAGGCCGAGGTCGGCGTCCAGCAGCAGCGTGCGCTTGCCCATGCCGGCCAGCGCCACGGCCAGGTTGGCCGACACGTTGGTCTTGCCCACGCCGCCCTTGCCGCCGGTCACGGCGATGGTGCGCACAGGGCCGAGCGGCTCGCTGCGGGTGGCCGACAGCGGGAAGGTCTTGGTCAGCTTGGCGTACTCACGCGACGGCATGGTTCAACTCCGGGTTGCAGGGCATATCGGCCGCTCGGCGCAAATCTTCAAGGCGAAGTACGAGATTGGCCGCACTGGCCCGGTGCAGGTCGTCCGGAACGTCCTGGCCGTCGGTCACCCAGGTGATCGGCAGGGCGTGGTCCACGGCTACCGACAGGGCGTTGCCGAAGCGGCCGGTTTCGTCCAGCTTGCTCAGCACCAGGCCCTGCAGGTTGGCGGCACCGAAGCGGCGGACCACCTCGTCCATGTCGCCGAAGCTGGTGTTGGCCGGCAGCACCAGCAGGGTGCGCACCTGGCGCGCGGCGCGCAGCCACTGCAGCTGGGCGGCCAGCGCGCGGTCGCGCGGGCCCAGCCCGGCGGTGTCGATCAGTACCAGCTTGTAGTCCTTCAGGCGTTCCAGCAGCTGGTCCAGGTCGGTGCCGCTGTTGGCCTCGTGGACGGCTATGCCGAGCTGCCGGCCGTAGCCATACAGCTGCTCGCGGGCGCCGATGCGGGTGGTGTCGGTGGTGACCAGAGCGACGTCACGCGGTGCGTGCTTCTCGGCGAACCGCGAGGCCAGCTTGGCGATGGTGGTGGTCTTGCCGGCGCCGGTCGGGCCCACCAGCGCGATCACGCCGCCTTCCTCCAGCGGGTCGACCGGGGCGATCGGCAGCTTGCGCGAGATCAGCCCCAGCATCAGGCCGCGGCCTCGGTGCGCCTCGGTCTCCAGCGGGATCTGCATGGCGACGTCGCGGGCCAGGCCAGCATCGAAGCCGTACTCGTCCATCAGGTCCAGCGCGGTGGCGCGCACCGGGCAGCCGCGCAGGCGCTCGTCGGTGAAGCGGTTCATTTCGCGCTCGATCACCTGGCGCATGCCGGCCACTTCCTGGCGCAGCTGGCGGATCTCGGCGTCGTCCTGGGCGACCACGGTCAGCACCGGGGCTGGGGCGAGCGTCGGCGTCGGCGCGGCTTCGACGGTGGCATCGGCCAACGCCGGTTCGCTGGCGGCGACCTCCGGCTGCGTTTCAGACAGGGCTGCGGTCGGCAGCGGCGGCGGCTGCACCGCCGGCGCCACGCTTTCGTGATGTGCCTGGTGCGGCGGATCGATCTGGAAACGGGCGCGGTTGGCCGGCGCGACGACGGCCGGTGCCGGCGCCGGAGCAACGATGGCCTCGGCGAACGGGGCGTAGATCTGGTCCGGCAGTGCCGGTTCATTGACGGCGGCGCGTGCCAGCGTGGCGGCAAAGCCGGTGCTGCCGCGGGTCGGCACGATCTCGTCGGCGCTGTCGAGGGTGCGGCCGGTAGCGCCCACTGCTGCACGGGCGAGGGCGGCCACCGCCGAGGTGGTGGCGGCAACCGGTTCCGGTGCCGGGGTGCTGCTGCGGCGGCGGGTGACGGCGGCGATCACCGCGTCGGCGGCGGTGCGCGGCTTGGGTGCCGGCGGCGGTGCAACGTCACGGCGCGAGGCTTCCAGTGCACGCTGTACCGCGCTCTCGTCGTAGTTGGCGGCGGCGACGATCTCGATGCCTTCCTCGATCCGGCGGTTGGACAGGATCACGGCGTCAGGACCATGCTCCTTGCGCACCAGGTTCATGGCCGAGCGCATGTCGGCGGCGACGAATCGTTTGATTTTCATGCTGTGGTCACGAGGCGAAGACGGCGGGGTGGCGGTCGGGGAACTCGGGTGGTCGGTGGTCTGCACGGTGCGGGTTCCCCTTGGTGTCTGTCTGTTGCGTTGGTTCGAAAGTGGTGTCTGTTTTCTGGCGCATCGGCGGGCGGCGTCAGCTGATCGTTCCGACCAGCTTCAGGCGCTTGTCCTCCGGCACCTCGCTGTAGGCCAGGACCGACAGCGAAGGAACGCTGTGGCGGACCAGGCGGGCCAGCGCGGCGCGCACCGGGCCAGGTACCAGCACGACCGCGGGCTCGTTGCGGGCTTCCTGCTTGCTGACACATTCGGCCAGGCTCTGGTGCAGTCGCTCAGCGAGTCCGGGTTCCAGCGCGGCGCCGTTGCCCTGCGTGGACTCCTGCAAGACACGTTCCAATTGCGGGTTGAGGGTGAACACCGGCAGCTCCGCCGACATTCCGGCGATCTCCTGCACGATGAAGCGGCCCAGTGCGGTGCGCACCGCGGCGGTCAGCACGGCCGGGTCCTGGCTGCTGGGCGCATGTTCGACCAGTGCCTCGGCGATCTTGCGCAGCTGGCGGATCGGAATGCGCTCGACCAGCAGGTTCTGCAACACGCGCACCACCGCCGACAGCGGCAGCGCCTTGGGCGTCAGATCTTCGACGAGCTTGGGTGCGCTCTTGGCCAGGTTGGCCAGCAGGTGCTGCACTTCCTCATGGCCGAGCAGCTCGGGTGCGTGTTCGCGGATCAGGTGCGAGAGGTGGGTGGCAACCACGGTGGCCGGGTCGACCACGGTGTAGCCCAGCGTTTCGGCCTGGGCACGCTGGTGCGGCTGGATCCAGGTGGCATCCAGGTCGAACGCAGGGTCCTTGCCGGCGATGCCCTCCAGCGCGCCGAGGGCGCTGCCCGGGTCCAGGGCCAGTTCGCGGTCGGGGTGGATCTCGGCGGTGGCCACCGGCACGCCGTGCACCAGCACGCGATAGCCGTTGGCCGGCAGTTCCAGGTTGTCGCGGATATGCACCGACGGGATCAGGAAGCCGACGTCCTGGGTCAGCTTGCGGCGAACGCCCTTGATGCGCGCCATCAGTTCGCCACCCTGGTTGGCGTCCACCAGCGGGATCAACCGGTAGCCGACCTCCAGGCCCAGCGGATCGACCGGACGCAGCTCGTCCCAGCTCAGTTCCGCAGTCGGTGCCGGCGCGGCTTGGCGGCCCAGCGCATTGAGTGCGGCAGCATCGGTGCCGCCGGCCGCGGCGTCGGCGGCCGGAGCCTTGCCCTTGCGGTAGACCTTCCAGGCGATGAAGCCGAGGATCGCGGACAGCGTCAGGAAAGCGACGTTGGGCATGCCCGGCACCAGGCCGACCACGCCGATGATGCCGGCGGTGATCGCCAGCGCGCGGTACTGGCCGAACACCTGGCCGGTCATGGCCTGGGCCATGTCCTGCGAGCGCGAGGCACGGGTGACCAGCATCGCCACCGCGCTGGACACCAGCAGTGCCGGCAGCTGCGCCACCAGGCCGTCACCGATGGAGAGCAGGGTGTAGGTGGCAGCGGCGTCGCCGAACGGCATGCCATGCTGCAGCACGCCCACGGCCAGGCCGCCGAGCATGTTGATGAACAGGATCAGGATGCCGGCGATGGCGTCGCCGCGGATGAACTTGCTGGCACCGTCCATCGCACCGTAGAAGTCGGCTTCCTCGCGGACTTCCTCGCGGCGCAGCTTGGCTTCCTCGCGCGTCAGCAAACCGGCGTTGAGGTCGGCGTCGATCGCCATCTGCTTGCCGGGCATCGCGTCCAGGATGAAGCGCGCGGTCACTTCCGAGACGCGGCCGGCGCCCTTGGTGATGACCACGAAATTGATGATGGTCAGGATCGCGAACACCACGATGCCGACCGCATAGTTGCCGCCGATCACGAATTCACCGAAGGCGGCGATGACCTTGCCCGCAGCGTCGTGGCCGTTCTGGCCGTTGAGCAGGATGACGCGGGTGGAGGCCACGTTCAGCGCCAGCCGCAGCATGGTCGTGATCAACAGCACGATCGGGAAGATGGTGAAGTCCAGCGGGCGCTTCACGTAGACCACCGCCAGCAGCACCATCAGCGAGATGGCGATGTTGAAGGTGAACAGCGCATCGAGGACAGGCGCGGCCAGCGGGACCACGACCATGGCCAGCAGGGCCAGCACGATCAGCGGCGCGCCAAGGCCCTGGCGGATCATTTCCAGGGCGCGTCGAGTGTTGAATCCGGTGGCGGGCTGGGCGCTCACGGGCGGCCTCCCTTGCCGAATTCATCCACCTGGATGTGCGGGGCGTCCGGCATCGGGCCAGTGCGCCAGGCGCGCAGCTGGTAGACGTAGGACAGGACCTGGGCGACGGCCGAATACAGTCTCACGGGGATTTCCTTTCCGAGTTGGCCTTCCCGATACAAGGCGCGTGCCAAAGGCGGGGCAGAGACGATCGCGACCTTGTTGCCGTCGGCCACTTCACGGATGCGCAGGGCGGTCTCGTCCACGCCCAGCGCGACCACGGTGGGGGCGTTCATGGCGCCGCCCTCGTATTTCAGGGCCACCGCGTAGTGGGTGGGGTTGACCACCACCACGTCCGCCGTGGGCACCGCTTCCATCATCCGGCGGTTGGCCATCTGCTGCTGCAGCTGGCGGATACGGCCCTTCACCTCGGGGCTGCCCTCGCTTTCCTTCATTTCCCGGCGCAGCTCTTCACGGGTCATCTTCAGCTTGCGCATCCAGTTCCAGCGCTGGTACGGCGCATCGATGGCGGCCAGCACCAGCATCGCGCCGGCCGTGGCCAGCAGCAGGCGCAGGGTGAAGCCGAGGCCGTCGGTAATGGCCGTCTCCAGCGGGTGGTGGATCAGGCCGCGCAGGGTGTCGAAGCCGGACCACACCACCAGCCCGGCGGCGACGCCGACGAAGGCCACGCGCAGCAGCGATTTGGTGAACTCGGCAATGGCCTCCGGGCCATACAGGCGCTTGAGCCCGCTCATCGGGTTCATGCGGTTGATGTCGGGCAGCAACGCCTTCTGCGACCAGCGCAGGCCGCCCATCACCAGCGGGGCGACGAAGCTGGCCAGCAGGCAGACCAGCACCAGCGGCGCGATCACCAGCATGAACTGCAGCAGCAGATCACCGAAGTGGCCGAACAGTTCCTTCGGGTTCTGCCGAAGGCTCTGCTCGGGGCTGAGCGCCTGCTTCATCCAGGCGCTGGCGCCGCGTCCGATCGAGCCGCTCATGGCCATCACCGCCAGCACGCCGGCGCCGAACACGGCGGCGGTGCCCAGTTCGCGCGAGCGCGGCAGGTTGCCCTGTTCACGGGCGTCGCGCAGGCGTTTTTCGGTCGGTTGTTCGGTCTTTTCGCCGGCGGATTCGTTCTCGGACATCGCGGGTACTGCGGCAGGGGTTGCCGGGGTGCGTGCAAGAACTGTTCCACGCATGGCATGGATCTACCGACGACCCTCCTGTAGAGCCGAGCCCATGCTCGGCTGCGGTTGGCTCCAAGCGCGAGGCGCAGCCGAGCGTGGGCTCGGCTCTACAGGAGGGTGCCGCAGGAATCGTTCCGTGATGGCGGGTGGTCGCGCTGCCCGGCGTTATCCGGGCGGGTGTTGTTGCGGTGGGCTCTGCGCCAGTTCCACCCGCGGTCGCGGCAGGTCGTGCAGCTGCATGAAGCGTGCGGCATCAACCGGGCGGCCCAGCAGGTAGCCCTGCAGGTAGTCGCAGCCCAGCCGCTCCAGGTAGGCACGCTGCGCCGCAGTCTCCACGCCCTCGGCGACGATGTCCATGTCCAGCGCGTGGCCCAGCGCTACGATCGCCGAGACGATCACCACGTCTTCGGCGCTGTGTTCCAGGTCACGCACGAACGCGTGGTCGATCTTGATCTCCGTGGCCGGCAGCCGCTTCAGGTACAGCAGGCTGGAATACCCAGTTCCGAAATCATCGATGGAGATGCCCACGCCCAGCGCCGACAGGGCCTGCAGCAGGCGAAGGCTGGTATCGGTATCGCGCATGACCGTGCTTTCGGTGATCTCCAGCACCAGGTGGCGCGGGGCAATGCCATGGCGTTCGATCACTTCACGCACATCCTGCAGCAGGTGTGGCGAACTGAACTGCACCGGCGACAGGTTCACCGACATCGACCAGCCTTCATGCCCGGCGTCGCGCCAGCGCCGCAGTTGCTGGCAGGCCTGGTCCAGTGCCCAGCGACCGATCTCGTTGATCGCGCCGCTGCGTTCGGCCAGGCGGATGAAGCGGTCCGGTGGGATCAGCCCGTGCTCCGGGTGCTTCCAGCGGATCAGCGCTTCGGCACCGGCCACCTTCTGCGTGGCCACGCGGATCTTCGGCTGATAGTGCAGGAACAGCTGCTCGCTGCCGATCGCACGGCGCAGGTCGGCCAGCAGCCGGAACTGCTGCTCGGCACTGTCGTTCATCCAGTCGGCGAACAGCACGAAGGCGTTGCGTCCGGATTCCTTGGCCTGGTACATCGCCGCGTCGGCGAAGGCCATCAACTGGCGCTCGCTGGCAGCGTGGTCGGGGCAGATCGCCACGCCGATGCTGGCAGTTACCTGCAGTTCGTTGTCCGGCAGCAACGGGCCGCTGCCCACCGCCTGCAGGATGCGCCGGGCGAGGGTGGGCAGGTCCTCGTCGTGCTCGATGCGCACCACCAGCACGAACTCGTCGCCGCCCAGACGGGCCAGCATATCGTTGGGCCGGAGCAGCTGGCGGGTACGCTCGGCCACCGCCACCAGCAGTGCGTCGCCGGCCTGATGGCCGTAGGCATCATTGACCTGCTTGAATCCGTCCAGGTCCATGAACATCACCGCGAAACGGCTGCCCCCCTGTTCGGCTTCGGCCAGCGCCTGCACGATGCGCCGCTGCAGCAGCAGGCGGTTCGGCAGGCGGGTCAGCGGGTCGTGCAGCGCGGCTTGGGTCAATTCCTGCTGGGCATCGGTCAACGAGGTGCTCAGCATCGAGTTGCGAAGCCGCAGCAGCTGCGCCTCCACCCGCTGGTCCAGCCACGAGACCACCAGCACCACCGCCAGGATCGCAACCGTCAACACCACCACCAGCATCGCCAGCCACTCGCTCTGCAGGCCGTCACCGACCGCCGCGCCGCAGATGCTGCCTTCCGGGAAGCGCGCGGCCGCCATGCCGGTGTAGTGCATGCCGACGATGGCCAGGCCGAGCAGGCCGGCGGCCGCCAACCGGTCACCGACGCGGGTGCGCTGCGCGCGCAGGCGGAACGCCACGTACAGCGCGGTCCATGACGCGGCCACCGCCACCACCAGGGAGAGCAGCAGCCAGCCCGGGTCGTAGTCGATCCCGGGCTGCATGCGCATCGCTGCCATGCCGACGTAGTGCATGCCGGCAATGCCGGTGCCCATCAGCAGGGCACCGCCGGCCAATCGCGGATGGGGCAGGGTGCGCAGCGAGACCAGCCACAGTGCGAACACCGACGAGGCGATCGCCAGGGCCAGCGAGAGCAGGGTGATGGGCAGGTCGTAGCCCAGTGCAATGGGCAGATCGAAGGCCAGCATGCCGATGAAGTGCATCGACCAGATACCCAGGCCCATGGCGAATCCGCCCCCCAGGCGCCACCACCAGGCGGCTGCCCGGCCCGGGGCGGTGACCGTGCGCCCGGCCATGGCCAGCGCCGTGTACGACGCCATCACGGCGACCAGCAGTGAGATCGCCACCAGCCACGGGTTGTACGTGCCTACCAGCATTCGTCAGTCTCCCGGACTTGCCTGTCGACGGAAACCACGGTGGGGCATGCATGAGGCAGGCCAACGCGAACGGGCGTCGGCCAGGTGCGGCATCCCCCCGGTTGCCGCGCATTCACTCTAACGCGCAGACCCGGGGGGACTTCAAGCGGCAATCCGTGAAATTGCGCCCCTGTAGAGCCGAGCCCATGCTCGGCTGCCACTCCTGCCGAAGGCAGCCGAGCATGGGCTCGGCTCTACAGAAACAAATGCATGGCAAGCAGTAGAACGTGATGACCGGGTCAGCGTGTGACCGCGTCCGCGGCCTGGAAGGCGGCGTCGAACAGGCGCTGTACCGGCGGCCCCATTTCCCCGGCCAGCAGCGCCAGGAGGAACAGGCCCAGCAGCAGCGAGACCGGCAGGCCCAGCTGGATCGGGTTCAGCGCAGGGGCGGCACGCGCCAGGACACCGAAGGCCAGATTCACCGCCAGCATCGCCACGGTCAGCGGGATGGCCAGGCTCAGCGCGCCGCGCAGCACGGTCAGCAGGAAGGTCGGGGCGATGCTGAAGAAGGCATGGGGATCCGGCAGCGGGGCGCCAATCGGCAGCGCGCGATAGCTGTCCACCAGCAGCGAGATCAGCGCCAGGTGGCCGTTGGCGGTGAAGAACAGCAGCCCGAACAGCAGGTAGAACCACTGTCCGATCACACCGGAGGTGCCACCGCGCAACGGGTCACTCATCTGCGCGAAGGCCAGGCCGGTGCCTTGTGCGATCAGTTCGCCGGCCATCGCGCCGGCTTCGAACACCAGCCGCAGCATGAAGCCGATGGACACGCCGATGGCCAGTTCACGGGCAATGGTCAGCACCGTAGCCGCGTCGAAGCCGGTCCAGTCCGGCACCGGGGGCAGCAGCGGGGCCAGCGCGATGGCAAGGGTACCGGCCAGGATCACCCGGATCCGTGCCGGCACCGCGCGGGTGCCGACCATGGGCATGGCCATGGCCACCGCACCGATGCGCAGCATGGTCCACAGTACGGTGCCGATCATGCCGAAGGCCTGCAGGCCGTCGGCAGCCATCTGGGTGGCGGCGTCCATCGAGGCGCGTGTCCTAGCCGATCAGGTGTGGAATGCGCTGGAACAGCAGCGTGGTGAATTCAACCAGGTGGCCGATCAGCAGGCTGCCCAGCGCGAACAGCACTGCGGTCAGCGCTGCCGCCTTGGCGACGAAGGCGATCGTCGGTTCATTGAGCTGGGTCGCGGCCTGCACGACACCGACCACCACGCCCACCACCAGTACGGTGAGCAGCAGCGGGCCGGCCACCCACAATACGGTGATCAGGCCGCCACGCAGTTCAGTCAAGGCAAGTTCGGGAGACATTCGGGTTCCATCTGCTCATGTAGAGTCGAGCCCTGCTCGACTGCGCGTTACGGGGGATATCAGGCCGGATTGAAGCTCGCCGCCAACGTACCCACGGTCAGCACCCAGCCATCGACCAGCACGAACAGCAGGATCTTGAAGGGCGCCGAGACCAGCATCGGCGACAGCATCATCATGCCCATCGACATCAGCACGCTGGCAACGACCAGGTCGATGATCACGAACGGGATGAAGATCAGGAATCCGATCTCGAAGGCGGTCTTCAGTTCACTGGTGACGAACGAAGCGACCAGCACCGGGAACGGGATCGCATCGGGGCTGGCGTAGGTGCCGTGCCCGGCGATGCCGGCGAAGGTCATCAGGTCGGTCTCGCGGATCTGCGCCAGCATGAAGCCGCGCAACGGCGTGGTGGTCAGCGTCCAGGCGGTCTGGAAGTCGATCTCGCCATTGAGGTACGGCGCCATGCCGGCGCTCCAGGCCTTGTCCCAGGTCGGCATCATTACCATCGCGGTGAGGAAGAGGGCCAGGCCCAGCAGCACCTGGTTGGACGGGGTCTGCCCGGTACCCAGCGCCTGGCGCAGCAGGCCCAGCACGATGATGATGCGGGTGAACGAGGTCAGCACCAGCAACATCGACGGGATCAGGGTGATCGCCGTCATCAGCAGCAGGGTCTGCAGCGGCAGGCTGACCGGTGCACCGCCGATCTTGCCGACGTTGACGTCCGGCAGCGGGGTGGTCGGCGCGCCGGGCGCGGCGAACGCCAGTGCCGGCAACAGGCACAGGGCAAGCAACAGCAGCCACGGCATCAGGGTGGCGGGACGGGTACGGGGGACACGCATGTCAGGGATCCTTGCGCAGCCGCTGCTGCAGCAGCTGGGCGAAATTCGGAAGATTCTTGAAGTCCGGCACGCGCACCGGCGCCGGTGGCGGCAGCGGCTCGGGCAGGGTATGCAGGGTGTTGATGCCACCGGCGGTGACGCCCAGCAGCAGTTGCTGGCCATTGACCTCGACCACCACCACGCGTTCCTTGGCGCCCACGCTCAGGCTGGCCACCAGCTTCATGCCTTCGGCAGGGCGGAAGCCGCTGCCAGGCATGCGCTTGAGCAGCCAGCCCAGGCCGATCACCAGTGCCAGTACCGCCAGCAGCGCCAGCACCGCACCGAACAGGCTGGGTGCGGCGGCCGCATGCTGGCCGACCTGCGGGCCGATCGGCACTACGGCCTTGCCGACCGCCAGCAGGGTGGAGGCCAGCAGGCTCAACGCAGTCTCCGGATACGCTCGCTGGGGCTGACCACGTCGGTCAGGCGCACGCCGAAGCGGTCATTGATCACTACTACTTCGCCGTGGGCGATCAGGGTGCCGTTGACGAACACGTCCAGCGATTCGCCTGCACCGCGCTCCAGTTCCACCACCGACCCCTGGTTGAGCTGCAGCAGGTTGCGGATCGGCAGGCGGGCACGACCGACTTCCAGCGACAGGGTCACCGGCACATCGAGGATCACGTCCAGGTTCAGGTCCGGACCATTCGCCTCATCGGCCTGCAGGCTGCTGAACTGGGCCGGGGTCGGTTCGAGGGCGTCGATATCGTTCATTGCGGGTCTTCCTGGATGACGGGTACGCGCGGGCGGGTGCCCGGCGGATGGGTAGCGGTGATCTTCACGGCGTTCATGCCGTTGGCGATGCCGAACTCGCCGGTGAACACGGGGATGTTCTCCACGCACAGCGGCACCTGCGGGCTCAGCTCGATCGGCAGGATGTCGCCGACCTTCAACTGGGTCAGGTCGCGCAGGGTCATGCGCTTGCTGGCCAGCACGCTGGACAGGGTGACTTCGGCGACGTTGAGCTGCTCACGCAGGGTCTTGCCCCAGCTCTCGTCGCGGTCGTTGCGGTCGCTCTGGATGCCGGCGTCGAGCAGTTCGCGGATCGGTTCCAGCATCGAGTAGGGCAGGGTGACGTGGATGTCGCCGCCGCCACCGTCGAGCTCGACGTGCAGGCGGCACACCACCACGTACTCGCGCGGGGTCACGATGTTGGCGAAATGCGGGTTGATCTCCGAGTTGATGTACTCGAAGTCGACATCCATCACCGGTGCCCACGCTTCGCGCAGATCGGCGAAGGTCTGCTTCAACAGCAGGTGGATCACCCGCATTTCAGTAGCCGTGAACTCGCGGCCCTCGATGCGGGTGGGGTAGCGCCCGTCGCCGCCGAAGAAGTTGTCGACGATGGCGAACACCAGGGTCGGCTCGAACACGATCAGGCCGGTGCCGCGCAGCGGCTTGAAGCGGATCAGGTTCAGGTTGGTCGGTACATACAGCGAGTGCATGTAGTCGTTGAACTTGATCAGCTCGATGCCGCGCACCGACAGTTCGGCCGAGCGGCGGATCAGGTTGAACAGGCCGATCCGCCACAGGCGCGCGAAGCGCTCATGGACCATTTCCAGGGTCGGCATGCGACCACGGATGATGCGGTCCTGGCTGGCGAAGTCGTACGAGCGCGCTTCGCCTGACGGGGGTTCCGCATCGGTCTCGACCGCGCCACTGTCCACGCCGTGGAGCAGGGCATCGATCTCGTCCTGGGACAGCAGATCATTCATCGGTGGGCCCTTACTGGGTCACGAAGCTGGTGAACAGCAGATCGTCGGCGCCGTTGCTGCCGGTCTCGGCCTTGAGCACCTTCTGCACCTCGGCCAATGAGGCGGCCTGCAGCTTCTGCTTGCCGGCGACATCGGCGATCTGGTCCGGGCTGACCTGCGAGAACAGCATCAGCAGGCGCGCACGGATGGCCGGGGCGTGGGTCTTGATCGCTTCCAGCGCGGCCGGGTCGCGGGTCATCAGCTGAACCTCCAGCTGCAGGTAGCGTGGGCCGTCGACCGGGCCATTGAGGTTGACCACGAAGGCCGGATCCAGTGCGAAGTACTGGGCCGGGGCTGGAGTCGCGCTCTTCTTCGGCGCCTGTGCGGTCTTCTCTTCGTGCTTGGACTGGGTGAAGAACCACACGCCGCCACCGGCAGCAGCGGCGGCCAGTACGGCCACCAGCGCGGTGATCAGGATCGGACTACGCGGCTTGGCGGCCTTGTCCTTCTCGGCGGTCTTCTTGGTTTTGTCAGCGGCTGCGGCCACGGGGTGAAGCTCCTGAGGGTTGCTTCACCGGGATATGCAAGGGGTGTGCCGAAGGCCGGGCAGCGGGATGCGACGGAATTCCGTCGGAAACCTGTGGCGGTAGGTGCCAACCTTGGTCGGCACGGCTGTCAGGCGTAAGCGTCCAGCAGTCCGCGCTGGCGGATCAACTGCGCCGACGACACGCTGTCGTCGCCCGGCGTCGGTTCTCCGTCGCCGATGATGCCGCTGCCACCGGGCTGGCCCGGCGCATTGCCGTCACCGCCCGGTGCCTGGTGGCCGACATCGGCGTGGGCCAGCTGGAAGCCCTGTTCGCCCAGCAGCTCGCGCAGGCGCGGCAGGCTGCTTTCCAGCGCTTGCCGAACGTCCACGTGCGGGCTGCTGAAGCTGGCATGCACCTTGTCGCCGTTCAACTGCAGGCGCACGTCGACCGGGCCCAGGTCGTCCGGGCTCAGGCGGATGTGGGCGTGGCCGATCTTCTGGTCGGCCAGCCAGCCCAGGCGTGCGCCGATGGCCTGGTCGAAGCCATCGTCACCCAGCACGGGTTTCGGCGTCGGTTCGCCATTGAAGATCGCGTTGCCGGTGGCGAGTGCCGCCTTCAGGTCCTGTACGGCGGCCGCTGCCGGTGCGTGCAGCAACGGCGCACTGGCGCGGTCGCCAACGACGGCCACGTCACTGCCTTCGCCACGCTCGGCGCGCTTGCCCGGCAGGATCATCTCCGGCAGTGGCAGCGCCGCGGCATCATCCGCGCTGGTCGCCGCCGGTTTGCCGTCAGCCGCCGCTGGGGTTGTGGTAGCCGTCGCCGGCGCATCTGCAGGCAGTGTCGGGTTCGTGGCGGGGGCAGCAGCAGGCAGCGCGCTACCGTCGCTGGCCAGCGCTGGTGCAGCGGTGGTCGGCAGCGCAACGGCCGGATCGGCAGGCGTCGGCATCGCCAGTACCAGGCCGGCCAGGCCGGGCGGTGGCCACGGGGCGTCCTCGGTCGCGGCGGGCTTGTCCTTTTCGGTGCCGGGTCCAGCCGGGGTCACGGCAACGGGCGGCAGCGACGACGTTTCAGCGGTTGCCGCTTCGGCGTCCGCGGTGCGTTCACCCGGTGCCTGGCCATTGCTGTCGGCGGTCGATGGTTGGCTCGGCGTGGATGGCATCGGTGTCGTGGCGCTGCCGGCTGGCGTGGGTGCAGACGGTGCGCCGCCCTGCAGCAGCTGGCTGAAGTCCTTTCCGCCTTCGCTGCGCGAGGCGCGTGCGGCACTGTTGCTGGTGGCGGGCGTGGCCGTGTTGGCGCTGCTGGCGAGCGGGGCGGGCATCACGAGCGGCCTCCCTGCTCGGCGCCGTCCTGGTCTTCGGCCTGCACCAGGCGTGCACGCCGTGCGCCAATGTCGTCCATCTCGCGCTGGTCGCGGCGGTCGGTCACCACCTTTTCCTGCGCCCGGTAGCTGGCGGCCAGCTGCTCCAGCACCGCCTTGTCACGGCTGGCCAGGATCAGGCGTGCGCGCTCGGCCTCCACTTTTTCGCGGTTGCCATTGACCGTGGCCTGCTGCTGCTCGACCGCGCTGTCCAGTCGATCGAGGAAGGCGCGGCGGTTGAGCAACTGTGCCGGGCTGGTCGCCGCCATCTGTGCGTTGGCGTACTCCTCGGCATAGCGGCGCAGTTCGTCCAGTCGCGACAGATGGGTGTCGAGCACGCGCTGGCGTTCGGCCAGGTCGCGGGCGACCGCGTCCTCATGTTCCTGGGCCCGCTTGAGCAGGGGATCGATGCGCTTGGACTGGTTCATGGCTTAACTCTCTTGTTCCACCAGGAGCTGCAGCGCCGCCTGGCTGTGCGGGAGATCTGCGGCCTTGGCAACGTCCTGGCCGAGGAACTCCATGATTTCCGGCCAGCGTTCCAGGGCTTCGTCGGTGGCCGCGTCGTTGCCGCGCTGGTAGGCACCGATCGCGATCAGGTCCCGGTTGGCCGAGTAGGCCGAGACCAGTCGCTTCAACTTGCGGATGCGCAGGCGCCACGGTTCGTCGGCGATTTCCGTGACCACGCGGCTGACTGACGATTCGACGTCGATGGCCGGGTACAGCCCGCTGTCGGCCACGCGGCGCGAGAGCAGGATGTGGCCATCGAGGATCGCGCGCGCGGCATCGGCGATCGGATCCTGCGGATCATCGCCTTCGGTCAGCACCGTGTAGAACGCGGTGATCGAGCCACGGCCCTTGGCGCCATTGCCGGCGCGTTCGACCAGTGCCGGCAGCTTGGCGAACACCGACGGCGGATAGCCGCGGGTGGTCGGCGGTTCGCCGACCGACAGCCCGATCTCGCGCTGCGCCTGGGCGAAGCGGGTCAGCGAGTCCATCAGCAGCAGTACATTCAGGCCCTGGTCGCGGAACCACTCGGCAATGGCGGTGGCGCGGTAGGCACCATGCAGTCGCGCCAGCGGCGGCCGGTCGGCAGGGCTGGCGACCACCACGGCGCGGCGCAGGCCTTCCTCGCCCAGCGTGGTCTCGACGAAATCGCGCACTTCGCGGCCACGTTCACCGATCAGGCCGACCACGATCACGTCGGCGGCGGTGTAGCGGGTCATCATGCCCAGCAGCGTCGACTTGCCGACGCCGGAGCCGGCGAACAGGCCAACGCGCTGGCCGCGGCCGATCGGCAGCAGCGCGTTGATCGCGCGCACGCCCACGTCCAGCGGCTGGGTGATCGGTTCACGCGCCAGCGGATTGATCGACACGCCGGCCATGCCAACATGGCCTTCGGCGCGGATCGGGCCCTTGCCATCCAGCGGCACGCCGTCGCTGTCGATGACGCGGCCGAGCAGGCCTTCGCCCACTTCCACGCCGCCTCGGCGCGCCGATGGCACCACCCGCGCGTTGGGCAGCAGGCCATGCAGTTCGGCGCTGGGCATCAGGTAGGTGCGTTCGCCGGCGAAGCCGACCACTTCGGCGTCGACCCAGCCACCATCGACCACTTCCACCTTGCAGCTGGCACCCAGCGGCGCTTCGCAGCCGACCGCTTCCAGGGTCAGCCCGACCGCACGGCGCAACACGCCCTCGCGGATCAGGCCACGACCATGCGCGGTGTCCACGCGCAGGCCATCCAAGCGCCGGGCCAGGCGCAGGTTGCGGGCCACGGCCCAGTCGGCCGGCGGCGGAGTGGTTTGTGCTCCGGCACTCATGCCGTCGCTCCGGTCTGGCGGATCACCGCATCCAGCGCACCGCGCAGGCGGGCTTCCAGCGTGCCGTCGATGCGCACGGCTTCGGCGTGCACGCGCAGGTCGCCACGGCTGAGGCTGGTATCCGGTACCAGGCGCTGCGTCGGCGAAAGATTCAGCAGCGGAGCAAGCGCGGCGATGTCATCCGGGTGCAGCCGCACTTCCACCTCGCGGGTGCTGCCCCCCACGGCGTCGATCGCTTCGCCGACCAGCTGCGCCAGCAGTGCCGGCTCGGCTTCGTAGGCGCGGCCGACCAGTGCGCCGGCGATGCGCACCGCCAGTTCGCCGAGGGCGCCGACCACTTCGTTCTCCAGCCGCACCAGCGGCCGGCTGAAGTTGTCCAGGATCCCTTCGATCTGTGCGGCGAGGCGACGTACTTCGGCTTGGCCCTGGCCGTAGCCGTCGGCATGGCCCTGTTCGAACCCTTCCTTCTCGGCGCTGTCCTGGATCGCCTGGATCTCTTCAAGGGTCGGCAGCTGCAGCGGCGGCTCCGGTTCGTGCTCCGGATCCGGCTCGGTGAGTGCGAACGCATCCTCCTGCTCCAGCACTGGTTCGGGCTGGGCCAGCAGGTCCGGGGCAAGCCAGCGCACGACGTTGCTCACAGCATGGCCTCCGCGCTGCCACCGATGGTGACGGTGCCTTCATCGGCCATGCGCTTGACGATGGCCAGGATCTCGCGCTGCGCGCCTTCCACGTCGGACAGGCGCACCGGACCGCGGGCCTCCATGTCTTCGAGCAGGATTTCGGCCGCGCGCTGCGACATGTTGCGGGTGATCTTGTCGCGCACCTTGATGTCGGCACCGCGCAGGGCCAGGCCCAGGCGCTCGCCGCTCACCTCGCGCAGCACCAGCTGCATCTCGCGGTCGTCCAGGTCGACCAGGTCGTCGAACACGAACATCAGGTCCTGGATGCGGTTGCTCAACGGCGCATCGATGCGCGCGATTTCGCCCAGGATCGCCTGGTCCTGGCCGCTGTCCATGAAGTTCAGGATGTTGGCCGCGCACTGCACGCCGCCGATGTTCGATGACTTCAGGTTCTGGTTGCCCGCGAACTGGCGCTCCATGATCTCGTTGAGTTCATTGAGCGCGTTCGGCGGAATACCGTCGAGGGTGGCGATGCGCAGCAGCACATCCACGCGGGTGCGGTCCGGCAGCAGCTTCAGCGCGTCGGCGGCCTGGTCGGTTTCCAGGTGCGCCATCACGATGGCGATGATCTGCGGGTGCTCGTTGCGCACCAGGTCGGCCACCGCACGCGGGTCCATCCACTTCAGCGCGTCCAGGCCGGTGGTGTTGCGGCCGAGCAGGATGCGGTCGATCAGGTTGCCGGCCTTCTCGCTGCCCAACGCCTGCACCAGCATGTTGCGGATATAGTCGTCAGAGCCGACGCCCAGCGAGGTCTTCGAGCCCAGTTCCTGGCCGAACTGGTCCATCACCCGTTCCACCTGCTCGCGGGTGATGTCGGTCATGGTGGCCATGGCGATGCCGATCTTCTGCACCTCCTTGGGTTCCATGTGGCGCAGCACTTCGGCCGCATCCAGCTCACCCAGCGAAAGCAGCAGCACGGCCGCGCGCTGTACACCGGTCAGTTGTGCCTCAGTCATTGGCCACCCAGCCCTTGACCACCTGGGCCACGCGCTTGGAGTCGGTCTTCACGGCTTCACGCGCCATCCGCAGTCGTTCCTCATATGAATCCACCGGCAGTGCGAGCGCATCCGGTCCGCCCAGGCTTGCCCGGTCGGTGCCCAGCGCCGGCAGCGGCATGCCATCGTCATCGACCAGCTGCACATCCGCCGTATGCGGCTCCAGCGCCTGCGGGTCGTCCTTCCTGTTCTGGCCGGTGATCGCGCGCAGCGCCGGGCGCAGTACGCCGAACAACAACGCCAGCACCACCACCGCGCCGAGGAGCATGCGGCCGGCATCGTGCACCCATGGCAGTTCCCACCAGGCCGGGCCTTCGACCGGCGTGGTGTCACGCACGAACGGGGCATTCATCACCGACACGGTGTCGCCACGCTCGGCGTTGAAGCCGACGGCCTGCTTCACCAGCGCCTCGACGCGGGTCAGTTCCGCGGCCGACAGCGGTTGCGGGCTGACCTTGCCGTTGGCACCGGCGCGCGGCACGTTGTCCACCAGTACCGCCACCGACACGCGCTTGATGCGGCCGGCCGGCTGGCGGGTGTGCTGCAGGGTGCGGTCCAGCTCGTAGTTGCGGGTGGCGTTCTTGCTGCTTTCGGTCGGGGCCTGCGCGGTGGCCGGCGCGGCCTGCTGGCCCGGCGGGCTGTTGCTGGTGGCACCCGGCACGCCCTGCGGCCCCGGCGTGCTGGTGGTGTTCTCGCTCATCTGCTCGCTGCGCAGCTTCTGCGGTTCACCGTTGTAGAGCTCACGGGCTTCCTCGGTCACCGAGAAGTCCATGTCCACGCTCACTTCCGGATTGACCCGGCCGGGGCCGGTCATCGGCTCCAGCAGCTCGCGGATGCGCTGGTTGAACGAGGTTTCCTGGCGTCGCACCTGCTCGAACTGCGCGGCGTTGACCGCCGCCTCGCTGTTCGGGTCGGTGATGCTGAGCATGCGCCCGCTCTGGTCGACCACGGTCACCCGTTCCGGCGCCAGGTCCGGAATGCTGGCCGCGACCATGTGCACGATGGCGTCCACCTGGCTGCGTTCCAGCTGCTGGCCGCCACGCAGTTCCAGGGTGACCGAGGCGCTGGCCACGTCACGCTGGCGGGTGAAGGCGCTGGGCTTGGGAATGGCCAGATGCACGCGTGAATCACGTACCGGGCGCAGCGTGTTGATGGTGCGCGACAGCTCTGTTTCCAGCGCGTGCTGGTAGCGCGCGCTTTCCACGAACTGGCTGACGCCGAAGCCCGGATCGCGTTCCATCAGCTCGAAGCCGAGCTTGCCGCTGTCGGTCAGGCCGGAGCCGGCCAGCTTCAGGCGGGCGTCGTGCAGGTTCTTTTCCGGCACGGTGATGCCACCGGTGGCCGGATCGAGCGCGAACGGAATCTGCGCCGCGCGCAGCAGGTCGGTCGCTTCAGCGGTCGCCTTCTGGTCCAGGCCGGTGTACAGCGGGACCATGCCCGGCTTCTGTGACCAGAAGAACACGGACAGGCCTGCCGCCACCGCCACCGCGATCATCGCCATCAGGCCCAGCCGACGGGTGATCTGCAGACTCTGCAGGCGGTCGAACCATTGCCCGGCCTTCTCGGCGTTCAGGCTGTCCTTGGAGAGCGTCAGTGCCATGCGTCAATGTTCCTTACAGCGGCATGTTCATCACGTCCTGGTAGGCCTGGACGAGACGGTTGCGGACTTCCACGGTGGCGCGGAAGGCGATCTGGGACTGCTGCGAGGCGACCATCACCTTGGCCAGGTCGGCGCTGGGGTCGCCCATTTCGAAGGCCTTGGCGAGGGCGCCGGACTTCTGCTGCGCATCGTTGACGCCGGCAATCGCACCACGCAGGGTTTCGGTGAAGCTGGCCGGCTGGGCCTGCGGCGCGTCCAGCACCGTGCCCGGCAGGGCGTTGCTGCGCGGCGCTTCGCCCAGCGGGTTGAGCGCCGGCTGTCCCATCTGGGTCTGATAGGAGCGGATCTGCGAAAGGATCGAAGTGACGGAGTGGGACATCTGCAACGGTTCCAGAAACAGGGATGGGGTTGTCTGCTGGAGCAGGTGCAAGTGCCGTGCCGAAACCGGTTTTCGATTCAGTGAAGTGAGGGTTGTGGGTGTGCTGGCAGGGCTGCACCCTGCACCCGCCGACGCGACGTCAACATCAACGTCAAAATCGGGCTATCCGTGGGGTGGCGGGGTGGGTCCGGTTGCGGGGGACGCCGTGAATACGTCCCTGTAGGCTCGGTCGCGCCATCCATGGCGCTCACGCCCCCGCAACCGGACCCACCCCGCCTTCGACAGTTGGCCGCGATCTGTTGGAACCTGCTGCTGATGGTGGGTGCCGACCGTTGGTCGGCACTAATCGGATGGGGTCAGATCTCGTTGCAACGCAACGGGCTCTGCCCCCGGTCGTGGCGCCATTTATCCGGCGTCGGTTTTCTGGCCTATGGGTGCAGGGTCCAGCGGCCGGAATTCTGGCGCTGGCGCGGGGCGATGGGGCCGTCGTGCTGGGTGTAGATGAAGCGACCCTGGCGGTCGCTCTGGCAGGTCAGCAGCAGGGTGTAGTGGGCGGAACCGGCCGGGTGGGCCTCGGTCATCTGGATTTCCGCGATATGCGGGGCCAGGCGCTGGTAGCGGTAGCTGCCGCCGATGCGCAAGTCAGTGCCGAGGATGTCCAGCACGTACTGGCTGCCGGCAAAGCTGAGCTGCACCATGCGTCCGGCGTTGGGGTTGTCCGGCGCGTACAGCGGGTCGCTGAGGTTGGTCAACTGGCGCTGGTCCAGCGTTGCGGGCAGGGTGCAGTTGGCGGCAGTGACCAGGGCCGGGTAGAGCGGGCTGGCGAGCAGGGCAAGGCGATGCATGGTGGAACCTCCATGGGGGTGTCCCTGCCATGCTCCGCACTGCGGCCGTGTTGTCTCTAGGAAAACATGCAAAAGCAATGGGCTCAGATCGCGTTCCGTAGCAAAGGGATGTGAGCCCAGGCGCCAGAAACACCAACGCCCGGGCAAGCCCAGGCGTTCGTGCCCCCTTCATGCTGGCGATGCGTTTCAGCCGGCCAGTTCGGCCTGCTCGCGCTCGATGCCGTACTTGCGCAGCTTTTCCACCAGGGTGGTGCGGCGCAGGCCGAGCAGCTGGGCGGCGTGGGCGACCACGCCCTGGGTGCGTTCCAGTGCTTCGTTGATCAGGCCCAGTTCGATGTTGGCCATGTGGTTGCGCAGGTCCATGCCTTCGTCAGGCAGCGCCGCCGGCGCCGCCGGGCGATTGACGGCGATGCCGTGCTCCAGCGCCGGCTGGTTGCCGCTGCCCGGGGTGTGGAAGGAGAAGCTGCGCAGGTCCAGGCGTTCTTCGCTGGCGGCCGGCTGTGGCGGTGCCGGCGTGGCGGCGGCCAGTGCCGCATCGCCACGGTAACGGGCTGGCAGGTCCTGCACGCGCACCGAACCACCCGGATGCAGCACCGCCAGGCGCTCGACCAGGTTGGTCAGCTCGCGCACGTTGCCCGGCCATTCGTAGCCGGCCAGGGCCTGCAGCGCTTCCGGGGTGAAGCGCACTTCGCCACGGCCGGTGCGGGCCAGCTGCGCGGCGATGGTTTCCACCAGCGCTGGCAGGTCTTCGCGGCGCTCGCGCAGTGCGGGCACTTCGATCGGGAACACGTTGAGGCGGTAGAACAGATCCTCGCGGAACTTGCCCTCGGCGATGCGGGTCTCCAGGTCGCGGTGGGTCGCGGCCACCACGCGCACGTTGCAGCGGATGGTCTGGTTGCCGCCGACGCGCTCGAAGCTGCGTTCCTGCAACACGCGCAGCAGCTTCACCTGCATCGGCAGGCTCATGTCGCCGATTTCGTCGAGCAGCAGGGTGCCGCCCTCGGCCATTTCGAAACGGCCCTTGCGCGCGGTCAGCGCGCCGGTGAAGGCGCCCTTCTCATGGCCGAACAGTTCGCTTTCCAGCAGGTCGGCCGGAATGGCGCCGCAGTTGATCGCCACGAACGGGCCGTCACGGCGCGGCGAGCGCTGGTGGATGGCGCGCGACACCACTTCCTTGCCGGTACCGGATTCGCCCAGCACGAGCACGGTGGTATCGAATGCGGCAACCTGCTCGATCATCGTGCGCAGGGCGGTCACTGCCGGGCCGTTGCCGGTGGGCCCCTGGTCCTGGGCGGCGCCGGCCTGATGCTCGGCGTCCAGGCGCTTGAGGCTGGCGCGGCGCAGCAGGGCTTCCATCTGTGCGTGGCGCAGCGGCGTTTCCAGCGGCCAGATATTCGCTTCATGCAGCCCGTGCTGCCGGGCAAACACTGCAGCATCACCATCGGCCAGCAGCACCGGAGGCGGCAGGCTGCTGCCGCCCAGCCAGTTGTACAGCGCGGTGCTGGCGGGGCTGTCGTCCAGGCTGCCGACGATCACCGCCATCCAGTCGTTCTGGCGCTGCCGGCCCAGGTCGAAGTCGGCCGCGTCGGACACCCAGCGCGGATTGAAGTCCATGAATTCCAGCAGGGCAACGGTACGCTCTGCGCGCACGGCGTCGTTGTCCAGCACCAGGATGCGCGATTCACTCACGACTGTTCCTCCCTGAGGCCTTCCAGGATCGGCATCACTTCCTGGATGTAGGACAGCTTGCTGACAAAGTTGTCGGCACCGGCACGCAGCGCGTGTTCGCGGTGCTCGGCGTCATCGAAGTGGCTGGCGATCACGATGTACGGTGCATCGTCCTGCGACTTGATCAGGCGGGTGGCCTGCAGGCCACCCATCTCCGGCATGGCCAGGTCCATCAGCACCACCTGCGGGCGCAGCGTTTCCGAGCGCTCGATCGCTTCCAGGCCGTTGCCGGCACTGCCGACGATCTGCAGCCAGTCGATCTTGCGGAAATGGCGCATCGCCGCGTTGATGAAGCCCTCGTGGTCATCGACCAGCAGGACCGTGAGCTTGTTCATGTCCAACATCCTTTTCAGCCCACCCGGGCCAGCTGCGGTTGCCTGGCGCTGAGCCGGCGCCGTTCGCGGGCCGGGGCGATATCCAGTTGTTCTCGGTATTTTGCGACGGTTCGGCGGGCAATGTTCACCCCCTGGCGTGACAGCAGGCCGGCAATGGCCTCGTCGGCCAGCGGACGGCCGGCGGGTTCGGCGTCGATCAGGCGGCGGACCATGGCTTTCACCGCCTGGCCGGAGACGCTGGCGCCTTCCAGGCGCACCGCGAAGAAGTGCTTCAGTTCGAAGGTGCCGCGCGGTGTCTGCAGGAACTTGCCGGTGGTGATGCGTGAGACGGTGGACTCGTGCATGCCGATTTCCTCGGCCACTTCCTTCAGGGTCAGCGGCGCCATGGCCTCTTCGCCACGGACCAGGAAGGCGGCCTGGCGCTCGACGATCACCCGCGCGGTGCGCAGCAGGGTGTCGTAGCGCATCGACAGGCCGCGGCTGAACCAGCGCGCCTCCTGCAGCATCTCACGCAGTGCCGGCGCGGCTTCGCTGGTTTCGGCCAGCGCCTGTTCGTACTGGCTGTTGATCGAGACGCGGCGGCTGGTGGCCGGGTTCAGTGCCACCTTCCATTGCCCATCGGCGTGCCAGGCCACGACGTCCGGCACCACCACCGCGTTGCGTTCGGGCAGCAGGCTGTCGCCGGGGCGCGGCTGCAGCGAGAGGATCAGGCGCACCGCCTCGCGCACGTCGTCGATCTCGGCGTCGTGCTGGCGGGCGAGGGCGGGGTAGTCGTGCGCGGCCAGTGCCTCGAGCGCGCCATCGAGGATGCGGGCGGCCAGGTGACGCGCGGGGACCACACCGTGCAGGCTGCGCAGCTGTGCCTGCAGGCCTTCGCGCAGGTCCTGCGCAGCCATGCCAGCCGGTTCACCGTGCAGCAGCTGCTGGCGGATGGCCTCGACGCCTTCGGCGGCGATGTCGAACTGGGCGCTGGCCAGCAGCTGCAGCTGCGCCAGTGGCGCCTGCAGGTAGCCGGCCTCGTCGCAGTGGTCGAGCCAGAACGCGGCCACCGCCAGTTCGCGGTCGTCCATGTCCAGCGCCAGGCGCTGCAGCACGCGTAGCTGCGGGTCGGTCGACTCACCGGCGGCAATGCGCGCCATGCGATCGTCGTCGCCGTCCTGCCAGCTGGCGCCGGCCACGTCCCACATCGAAGACTCCGGCAACTCGTCGAACGCAGCGGTGTCCAGCGTGGTGGCTGCGGCCTCGGTGGCATCAGCGGCAGGCGCTTCGGCCTCTTCGATCTCCAGTAGCGGGTTGGAGTCCAGCAGGCGCTGGATTTCCTGTTCCAGGTGCAGGCCATCGAGCTGCAGCAGCCGGATCGACTGCAGCAGCTGAGGGGTGAGGTGAAGTTGTTGGCCCAGCTGGGTCGAGAGTGCAGCCTTCATCGTGGTTCCCCGGCGCCGCTCCCCGGCGCCTTGTGGAACGCATCTTGCTTTTGATCCGGCGTGGGCGGAATCGGGGGGTTCCTGAGGGGGTTCGTGGTTGTCCCGACAGGATGTAGGGGTTATCCCTACATTGGCTCGGGATATTGACGAAGCGCGCCGCCAAGTCATTGATTCGTCGTGCCGAAGCGGCGGGGTTCGCGGCGGCCGGTGTACGGATTCCTGTCAGGGAATGTCGGGGTGACGGGAATTCGTCGTCAGTGCAGGGCCTTGCCCGCTACTGGCGCTTACTCCAGCTCGTGCTGGTGGCGCGCGGCCAGCAGCAACAGGTCATTGGCGCGGCGGCAGCCCAATGACTCCATCATGCGTGCGCGGTGGGTTTCCACCGTCTTCACGCTGATGCCGAGGTCGGCGGCGATTTCCTTGTTGCTTTCGCCCTTGCCGATGCGGCGCAGGATCTCGCGCTGGCGCGGCGACAGCGCGGCAATGCCGGTAGGCTTCTCGCGGCCCAGCATGGGGGCCAGCATCTTGGCCGAGATCTGGGGACTCAGGAACACCTGGCCGGCATGCGCGGCGCGCAGCGCCAGTTCCAGCTCCTGCGGTGCTGCATCCTTCACCACGAACCCGACCGCGCCACGATCCAGGGCATCGCGCACATGCGCGGCATCGTCGTGCATGGTCATCATCACCACCCGGGTGCCGGGGGCGCGCAGGCGGATGTCGCTGAGCGCTTCCAGGCCGGTGCGGCCCGGCAACGAGAGATCCATCAGCACCACATCCGGCGCGTGCTGCAGGGCCAGCTGCAATGCCTGTTCGGCGTTGCTGGCCTCGGCGACGAGCTGCACGTCGGCAAACCCCTGCAGCAGCCGCGCCAGGCCGGCGCGGACGAGGGTGTGATCGTCGACGATGAGAACTCGCACAGGCACGCAACAGATCCGTGTAGGGGAGTCCACCTTAACTTAGCTGAACGGGCGCGCCAAGGCTTGCCCGCCAAGCGTGATGGTGGCAGCTTTCAGCGCGCCCGACGTGCCTCGGCCACCTGCCGGCGGTGAAGTCGGAACAGGTGCCGCTCCATGGCCATTTCCAGGCCGTCGCCCAGGCGCTGGAAGCGCAGCCACAGGAAGTGGCCGCCGCCGCCGTCGGCTGCCTCGGCGATCACTTCCACCGGCAGGTCGATGTGGTCGGGCAGCCAGTCGCTGGGCTGCAGGCGCACCACGCCGGCCTGGCCGGGGCTGGCACCGCTGCGCGGGCCCAGCTGCAGGCGGATGCCACGGCGCGACCAGCGCACCGGGCGCAGGGGCAGTTCCAGGCCCTGCTGGCGCACCAGGCGGCCGAGCAGCACCATCGCCAGGTCCAGCTTGGCTTCAAGGCGTTGCAGCTGCAGGGTGGCCTCGTTGCGTTCGTCGTGCTCGTCAACACGGCTGTCTTCGACCAGTGCCAGGCTGCGCAGCAGGCCTTCGGCACCGCTGGTGCGTCCGGCCGCGCTGCCCGCCTGGAACTCGGCCGGCAGGGCCAGCTCGCAGCTGAGCGTTTCGTCGAACAGCTCGCTTTCCGCAGGATGGTGCAGCGACGTGGTCGGCAGCTGGGTCATGCCAGCGATTCTGCCTGCAGGTAGGCATGGGCGGCGCGAAGAGAGCGCTGGCCGTCATTCATCAGTGCGGCCGCTGCATCGCGGCGCTGGCGCAGCAGGCCGAGAAGGCTCTGCTGGCGCTCGAACAGGGCGCTCAGCGGCGCGTGGTCCGCAGCGGTCAGCGGCTGGCTGAGCAGGGCATGCAGGGTGCTGTCGTGCCCGTCGAGCAGGCTGTCGGCCTGGTCCAGGGCATCATCGCCCAGTGCCTTCTCGAAGGCATCCAGCTGCGCGTGCAGTTCGGGCAGGCTCATGGCGCCACCGCAGCCGGCCGGCGCTGTTCGTGCGGGATCGCGTTCCAGGCGCTGTCGATCTCGCCCAGCAGCTGCAGCGATTCATCCAGCGCGGCGCGGTCGTTGTGCAGGTTGGCTTCGGTGAGGCGCTGCAGCACGTAATCGTACAGGGCCGACAGGTTGCCTGCGATCTCGCCGCCGGCCTCATGGTCCAGTGAGCCGTTGAGGTGGCCGACGATCGCGCAGACTTCGCCGATCGCCTTGCCCTTGCCGGCCTGGTCGCCGCGCTCGAGGCTGGCCAGGGCGCGACGCACGCGCTCCAGCGCGCCGGCCAGCAGCATCGCCACCAGCTTGTGCGGATCGGCATCGGCGACCGCACTGGTCACTCCCACCTGGCGGTATTGCTCGGCATATTGACGGCTGGAACCGTACATTCGTGATTCTCCTTGCGCGGGGTGCCGTCGGGTGATCGTGGGGATCGGTGCCGGCGGCGCGGCGATGATTGCTGTTGCGTCCGTTATCGGTGCATTGCGCGGCAAACTTGAGTGCCACGCACGCATCGTCAGCGGTTCAACTGTGCCAGCTGCTGCTGCAGCGCCGTGTTGCTCTGCTGCAACTTGCCCATCAGGCTGTCCAGCGCGATGAACTGCTTCTTGTAGCGCTCTTCCACGCTCTTCATCCGCGTGTCGAGATCCTTGCGGCGCTTGTCGATGTTGTCCAGCGTGGTGTTCAGGCCTTTGGTGCGCGCGACGAACGCGCCTTCCTTGCCGACCGTGGTGCTGACATAGCCATCGACCAGCGTGTACAGCTTGCCGGCACCGCCGGAATCACCGGTGATCGCCTGGCGCATCTTCTCCGGCTGGCTGGCCAGTGCGGCGGCGAACTTGGTGGTGTCCAGGATCAGCGTGCCGTCGGCATTGGGGTAGCCGCGGGTATCCAAACCGATCGCCTTGGCATCGAGCTTGTCACCGGCCAGGTCCTTGAGCACGCTCGACATCACCGAGCGCAGCTGGCTGGTGGCGCCGCGCATCTGCGCATCGCCGGTCAGCGTGGAGGCTTCCTTGGTCTTGGCGTCGTACTTGGTTTCGGTGTTGATCGCCGCCAGTGCGGCGTTGTAGGCCGTTACGAACTCCTGCATCACCTTGGTGGCCGCCGCAGTGTCGGTGCTGATGGTCACCGTGCTGGTGCCCGGCATCTTCAGGTTCAGGGTCAGCCCCGGAACCGCATCGGCCACGGTATTGCTGGCGCTGACGACCTTCACGCCATCGATGGTCAGCTCGGCGTCGGCGGCGGCGGTGTTCTGCTTCAGGCTGTTGACCAGCCCCCCCAGCTTGGCATCGCTGCCTGCGTACTCGAGCTTGATCGCGTTGGCGGCACCGGTCTTCTCCTGGGCGATCGACAGGTACTGGTTGTCGCCGGAGCTGATCAGGGTGGCCTGCACGCCTTCCTTGCGGCCGGCCGCATCGATCTTGTTGCGGATGGTGGTCAGCGTGTCGCCGTCCTCCACCTCCACGTTCATGGTCTTGGCCTTGTCGCCCACGCCAACGGTCAGCGTCAAGGTTCCGGCAGCAAACGTGTCGGTCTTGGGTACCGAAGTATCGGCGATCAGTTTGTGCGCGGTGGCCAGCGAGGTGACATTGACCACGTGCGTGCCGTTGGAGGCCGCAGCCTTGGTGGTGCCAACGTCATACAGCGCGACCGACGCCGTCAGGATCTCGTCGGTGCCCTTGTCGCCGCCTTTGCTGGCGGTCACCGTGCGCGTGTCGAACGCGGTGGTGGCCTTCAGTGCGGTCAGCGCCGTCTTCAGCTTGTCGAAGGCCGAAGTGATGGTGCCGATCGACGACAGCTGCATCTTGGCCTTGGACTGCTGCAGGTTCAGCGCATTGTCGGCGGGCTTGCGGTCAGCTGCGACCAGCTGGTTGACGATGCTGGAAATATCCAGTCCCGAGCCAATGCCACCGTATCCAAAGTCTGCCACGTCGTTTCTCCTGGTATCCGGGCCCGGCCGTCGTGCGCTGGCCCGTCGTCAACGAAAATAGCGGCCTGCGCCGCTGGGTCTTGAGGACTTCGTTGATGCACGTGCCGTGCCACTCGCCTGGCGCAGGTTCTGGCACGCGGGTTGCAGGAGAGCTGGGGCAGGGTGCGGGTGGGTTCACCGCGGGCTGCCGGGAGTCTGCAAAAAGCCCTCCCCCAATGCAGGGGAGGGATCAGGCTACTGACAATCGGGGGGAGACGAAGCCGCCCGGTACGTACAGTCAAAGGTACAGCGCTGAAAGAGAGGTCCGCAGGAGCGGGCGATGCCAAGCCGGTTCGGGACTGATCCCGGGCCGGGCATGGCCCGCGCCTTCGTGCATCGTGGCTTCCCGGTTGCCGCTACCGTCGGTTCGACCCGACGGTAGCGGCGCCTTCTTGCCGTGGATCAGCGCAGCAGGCTGAGCACGCCCTGCGGCACCTGGTTGGCCTGGGCCAGCATGGCCGTACCGGCCTGCTGCAGGATCTGGGTGCGGGTCAGCTCTGCGGTTTCCTTGGCAAAGTCGGTGTCCTTGATGCGGCTGCGCGAAGCCGACAGGTTTTCCGACGAGGTCTGCAGGTTGGCCACGACCGAGGTGAAGCGGTTCTGGATCGCACCGAGGTCGGCGCGGGTGCTGTTGATCGCACCCAGGGCCTTGTCGACCACTTCCATCGCCTGCTGTGCACCCTTCACGGTGGACACGTCGATCTTGTCGGCGAACTTGGCGGTCGGCGCGGCACCTGCGGTGAACCCAGCGATGGTGCTGCTGAAGGCCGTGAAAGCACCGGCATTGTTGACGCTGTCCTTGACCGAGGTCAGGGTGAGCGCGCCGGCCGCGTCGGCTTCGGCATAGACGCCGGTCTCGCCGATCTTGGCATTGATCGCGGTTGCGACGGCCTTGCCGGCTGCCGCGGTGTTGGCGGCCGCATCGCCGACGCTCTTCACGGTCATCGCGTCGAAGTTGACGACGGTGCCCTTGCTGTCGGTGATGGTGAACGCGGCAACAGCGGTATCAACGTTGTCGGCACCGGTGACGGCAGCAGTGGCCGTGGCGAACTGGGCACCACCGAGGGCGTTGGCCTTGGCGTCGATGGTCTTGTCGATGGCGATGGCCTGGCCGGCGTTGGCGCCGACCTGGAACAGCTGGCTGGAGAACGAGCCGTCCAGCAGCTTGGTGCCGTTGAAGTCCGACTGCTTGGCGACGCGGTCGATTTCCGAGACCAGCTGGGTCACTTCGGCCTGCAGCGCCTTGCGGTCGCTGGCCGAATTGGTGGCGTTGGCGGCCTGCACCGACAGCTCACGGACGCGCTGCAGGTTGTTGCCGATTTCGGTCAGCGAACCTTCGGCGACCTGGGCCAGCGAGATGCCGTCGTTGGCGTTGCGGATGGCGACGTCGGTACCGCGGATCTGCGTGCCGAAGCGCTCGGAGATCGCCAGGCCGGCGGCGTCGTCCTTGGCGCTGTTGATGCGCGAACCGGAGGACAGGCGCTGGATGGTGGTGGCCAGCGAGCTGCCGCTGGTGCTCAGGTTGCGCTGAGCATTCAGGGACATGGTGTTGGTGTTGATGACTTGTGCCATGGTGCTTTTCCTTTGGCGAAGGTGGAACGTGTTTCAGAAGCCGGGCGGCGGTTCAGATGCCACCCGGCGGTCGATCAGGGAGCGGATCAGCGCAGCAGGCTGAGCACGCCCTGCGGCACCTGGTTGGCCTGGGCCAGCATGGCCGTACCGGCCTGCTGCAGGATCTGCGTGCGGGTCAGCTCTGCGGTTTCCTTGGCGAAGTCGGTGTCCTTGATGCGGCTACGCGAAGCCGACAGGTTCTCCGACGAGGTCTGCAGGTTGGCCACCACCGAGGTGAAGCGGTTCTGCACGGCGCCCAGGTCGGCACGAGTGCTGTTGATCGCACTCAGGGCCTTGTCGACCACTTCCATCGCCTGCTGTGCGCCCTTGACCGTGCTGACGTCCAGGTCGCTGGCGAACTTGGACGCCGGTGCGGCGGTCGCCAGCGTGGCGGTGAAGGTCGGTGCGGTAGCGCCGGTCCAGGTGCCCACCGAAGCGGTGATGGCCTTGAACGAGCCATCGGCGTTGACGCTGTCCTTGACCGAGGTCAGGGTGACGCCAGCGGTGCCGTTCACTTCGGCGTAGACACCGGTCTCACCGATCTTGGCGTTGATGGCAGTCACCAGCGCCTCGCGGGAGGCCTTGCCGGTGGCAGCGGCGTCGGCACCCTGCTTGACATCGACGTCGGCGATGGTCACGCCATTGATCTGCAGGCCAGTGACCTTGAGGTCGGCGTTGGTGCCCGGGTCGGCCAGGGCCAGCGAGTTGGTGTCGAACTTGGCGCCGCCCAGGGCGTTGGCCTTGGCATCGATGGTCTTGTCGATGGCGATGGCCTGGCCGGCGTTGGCACCGACCTGGAACAGCTGGCTGGAGAACGAACCGTCCAGCAGCTTGGTGCCGTTGAAGTCCGACTGCTTGGCGACGCGGTCGATTTCCGAGACCAGCTGGGTCACTTCGGCCTGCAGCGCCTTGCGGTCGCTGGCCGAGTTGGTGGCGTTGGCGGCCTGCACCGACAGCTCACGGACGCGCTGCAGGTTGTTGCCGATTTCGGTCAGCGAACCTTCGGCGACCTGGGCCAGCGAGATGCCGTCGTTGGCATTGCGGATGGCGACGTCGGTACCGCGGATCTGCGTGCCGAAGCGCTCGGAGATCGCCAGGCCGGCGGCGTCGTCCTTGGCGCTGTTGATGCGCGAACCGGAGGACAGGCGCTGGATGGTGGTAGCCAGCGAGCTGCCGCTGGTGCTCAGGTTACGCTGAGCATTCAACGACATCGTATTGGTGTTGATGACTTGTGCCATGAGGAGAGGTCCTTGAGCGGTTGCACGTGAGTTGGGTCAGACGCCCCCGACGTGCCCCGGGGGCGGCTCATGTCAGCGCTGCAACAGGCTGAGCACGTTCTGCGGTACCTGGTTGGCCTGGGCCAGCATGGCCGTACCGGCCTGCTGCAGGATCTGGGTGCGGGTCAGTTCGGCGGTTTCCTTGGCGAAGTCGGTATCGCGGATGCGGCTGCGCGATGCGGACAGGTTCTCCGAGGAGGTCTGCAGGTTGGCGACCACCGAGGTGAAGCGGTTCTGGATCGCGCCGAGGTCGGCGCGGACGCTGTTGACCGATTCCAGGGCCTTGTCGACGATCGACATCGCCTTCTGTGCGCCTTCGGCGGTGGTGACGTTCAGGTCCTTGACGAAGCTGGCCGCTGCACCGGTCAGGGTGCCGCCGTCGGTGCTGGTCTCGGTCAGGCCCAGGCCGGCAATGGTCGCGGCGGTGACGCCGGCCGGCGGGGTTGCTGCGCTGACGCCCAAGGCGAAGGTCTGGCCATCCTTGACCGAAGCCAGGCTGATGACGCCGGCATTGACCGAGGCCACCACGCCGGTTTCACCCAGCTTGTTGTTGATCGCAGCAGCGGTGGCCGAGGTGATCGACTCGCCGGCCTTCACGGTGAAGTCGCTGATGGTGACCGTGGTGGCGGTGCCGCCCGGCGGGGTGACCGAGACCTGCAGGCCGGAGTAGGTGGTGTCGGCCGTGGCCTTGTCCACCGCCAGCGCAGTGCCGGTGTAGCCGTTGGCGAAGGTGGCAGCCCCCAGCGAATCGGCCTTGGCGTTGACCACGCTGTTGATGGCGATGGCCTGGCCGGCGTTGGCGCCCACCTGGAACAGCTGGCTGGTGAAGCTGCCGTCCAGCAGCTTGGTGCCGTTGAAGTCGGCCTGCTTGGCCACACGATCGATTTCCGAGACCAGCTGGGTCACTTCAGCCTGCAGGGCCTTGCGGTCGCTGGCCGAGTTGGTGGCGTTGGAGGCCTGCACGCCCAGTTCGCGGATGCGCTGCAGGTTGTTGCCGACTTCGTTCAGCGAACCTTCGGCGACCTGGGCCAGCGAGATGCCGTCATTGGCGTTGCGGATGGCCACGTCCAGACCACGGATCTGGGTGGTGAAGCGCTCGCTGATGGCCAGGCCGGCCGCGTCGTCCTTCGCGCTGTTGATGCGCAGGCCGGACGAGAGGCGCTGGATGGTGGTGGCGAGCGAGCTGCCGCTGGTGCTCAGGTTGCGCTGAGCGTTGAGCGACATCGTATTGGTGTTGATTACCTGTGCCATGGGGTCGTCTCCTCTTATATGGAACCCGTTGGTGAATGAAACGAAGCGCCGCCTGTTTTTTTGTGTGGCTGTGTGCTTCGCCGTTGCCAAATGAATAACGGCGCTTTGTCAACAACCTTTAGCCGTGAATTCCGCTGAAGCCGGAATTCGTTGCCTGAAGCTGTTTTCCCGGGGTTTTCAGCCCTGTTGCCAGGATGGAAGCGACCCCGGGAGGGGCGGTCGGGCAGGGCCTGACCAGCGCTGATGAAGGTATCGGCGGGGTGCGACCCGGCTTGATGGGCAATCACGGAGAATCGGCCGGAGATGGCCAGAGGGCCGCGTGGTGGCGGGCAGGCGCGCAAACGAAAAAGGCCGCGATGCAGGGCATCGCGGCCTTTCGGGACTGACTCGGGCGTGGCGTCAGCGCAGCTTGTTGAACAGCGACATCGACTGCATCTGCGAGAAGATCGTCTGCGCCGCCTGCAGTGCGGTGCTCTGCAGCTGGTACTGGCTCAGCGCATCGGCGTAATCCAGGTCGCGCATCTGCGACAGCGTGGTTTTCAGGGTCACGCCATTGGCCTCGCGCATCTCCGCCGCGTTGTCCAGCGCCTTCAGCTGCGCGCCTCCCGCAGCGCGCGAATCGATCATCCGCTCCGAGGCGCGCGCCACGTCGCGCAGTGCGCTCTGCAGCTGATTCTGCTGCGCAGTCATCTGCGCGGTGGTACCGGTGTCGGCACCCAGCGCGGCGACCAGGTTGTCCATGGTGGCGAAGATGTCGCGGCTGCTGGCGGCCTGTACGCTGAAGCTGTCGCCCGCTGCGGGTGCGCCGGTGATGCTCAGGCGTACACCGTTCACTTCCAGGTCGTCGCCAGCCTTGTAGGTGCCGGTGCCGGTCACGTTGCCCGCACCATCCACCACCTCGTACTGGGTGCCGGTGGTGAAGCGCACGCTGAAGCCCTGGCCGTTCCAGCTGTCGCTGCCGTCGCGGGTGATGTTGGTCAGCACGCCGTTGCCGGTGTTGCCGGCCGCGGCGCTGCCGTCAACGAAGCCGTCGCCGGTAGGGATGCGCATGAAGATCTCGCTGCCGGGCAGGGCGTCGCGCACATAGGTATCGGGGCCGACTTCAACCTGGCGCTGGGTCTGGTCGCCGCGATAGACGACCTTGCCGTTGATCTTGGCAAACGGCGGGTCACCGTCGTTGGTGCCACCGAACACATAGCGGCCGGTACCATCGTCGGCGTTGGCCAGCGACAGCAGGCCATCGCGGATCTGGTTGACTTCGGTGATCAGCGTCTTCTTGTCCGCCGCGCTCAGCGCCGGATTGCTGGCCTGGATGGTCAGATCGTTGACGCGCGCCATCAGGTCGTTGACCTGCGCCAGGGTGTTTTCCTGCACGCCCAGGCGGTTCTGCACATTGCCGGCGTTGAGCTTCATGCGGTCCAGTGCGGCCAGGCTGCGGTCAAGGCCGACTGCAGTGCCGGCGGCAACCGGATCGTCCTTGGCGCTGACGATCTTGCTGCCAGTAGCGATCTGCTGCTCCAGGTGGCTGAGCTTGGCCTGCTTGGCCATCATCAGCGACACCGACTGGTTGAACATCATGCTGGTGGAGATGCGGCTGCTCATCGGCGGACGGCTCCCAGGATGGTCTGGAACATGCTGTCGGCGGTGGAGATCAGCTGCGAGGCGGCCTGGTAGGCCTGCTGCAGGCGCAGCATGTCGGCGGCCTCTTCGTCCAGGTTCACGCCGGAGACCTCGTCGCGGGCTTCCTGTGCTTTGTCATTGATCACCAGCTGCGCATCGAGCGAGTACTCGGCCGAGCGGGCGGCGGCGCCGACCTGGGTGGTCAGGCCACCCAGTGCACCGTTCAGTGTCACTGTTCCGGCGTTGAAGGCCTTCGTGCTTTCCACCTTGGCCAACCTGGAGGCGTTGCTGTTGTCCGACGAACCGGCCGGGGTCGGGGTGATGTTGAAGGTATCGCCCACCTTCGGCGCCCCGTCCAGTACGAAGCTCCAGCCGTTGGCACTGATGGTCTGGCCAGGCGTATAGGTCTGAGGCGGGCCACCGTCGATGGTGTAGGTGGTCGCCGAGGTGAACACGATCGCCGACGGATTGCGCAGGTTGGCGTTGGCCGAATCGGTGACGGTGACGCCGCTCAGCTTGCCGGTACCGGTGTTGGCGGTGGCGGCTGCGCCCTTGACTGCGGCGGCCGCGGCAATGCGCGACGGATCGGTGATGGCCATCTCCAGGCTGCCGGCCACGCCAGCGGTGGGCTGCAGCAGGAAGCGGTCATTGGCTGCCGGAGTGCCGCCGACGACCAGGTTCACGCCGTTGATCACCAGCGGATCGGCGGCGGTGCCGGTACCGGTCAGGGGAATGCTGGCGCCGGTGTCGGCGCGGCTGGCCTTCCAGGTGGTGCCATCGAACTGCAGCACCACGTTCTGCGCGTCCAGTTTGCCCAGGTCGCCATAGGTGGCGCTGAGGCTGGCGGTTCCGGTATTGCTGTTGTTGCCGGTCACGCGCGGGCTGCCGATGGTGAAGAAGTCCCCGCCCATCTGGCCATACAGATCCACACCCTGGTGGTGGACCTGGTTGAAGCTCTCGGCCAGACCCACCGCCAGCTTGCCCAGTTCGGCCTGCGCAGGCGTCAGCACGGTGTCGCGGAATTCCAGCAGGCCCCCGATCTGGCCACCGACCGCTTTCGGGTCGAGACGGATGGTGTTGCCCTGGGTCTCCAGTGCCAACTGCAGGCGCTCGGGCTGGTACGGATCGGCCACGGTGGTGACCTTGGTCGCCGTGGTGCCCACCACCAGCGCGTTGCCGCCGGCAGTGTAGACATTCATGATGCCGCCGTCCTGGATCACCGCGGTGCCACCGGTGTAGCCGATCAGCTGGGTGATCAGCTGATCGCGGCGGTCGAGCAGGTCCGGTGCAGCCGAGGCGATGTTGGTTCCGATGGCACCGTTGATCTGCGCGATCTCCTGCGCAAGGCGGTTGACCTCGGTCGCACCGGCCAGCAGGCCGTTGTTGACCTCGCTGTTGAGATTGTTCAGGTGCGTGTTGAGCTGCACGAAGCGGTTGGCCAGCGCCTTGCCACCGTCGAGCATGTTCTGGCGGTCGGCGGTGCCGGCCGCGTTGGACGACAGGCCACTGACCGAGTCGAAGAAGTTCGACCAGACGCCGGCCACGTTGGTGGCAGCATCGGAGAACAGCGCGTTGACCCGGTCGGCCATGCCCGAAAGCTGCTTCAGGCGCGCCAGCTCACCGCTGCTGTCGAGCAGGCGCGAGATCGCCAGCTGGTCGGCCGTGCGACGGATGTCAGTGATGCGGGTGCCGTTGCCGACCGTGCCGTAGCCATAGTTCTGTGGATCGGCGGTGGCGAAGTTGACCTTCTGCCGGCTGTAGCCGGGTGTATTGAGGTTGGCCACGTTGTGGCTGGTGGTCGCCAACGCTCGCTGGAAGGCGAGCAGGGCACCGGTACCGGTGGAAAGTACGCTGGACATGGTGTTCCTCAACGACGAGTGATACCCAGCGCCGCGGTCGCGGTGCTGGCGAAGGTCTGGCCAAGGCGCGAGCCGGCGTCGGCCACGGCGGCTACGGCGCGCTCGATGGTCGGGCCGCCGGCGATCGCAGCGATCTTGGCGGCGTAGCGCGGATCGGTGGCGTAACCGGCGCGCTGGAGGCCACGGGCGAAGCCCTGCACGTCGGTGCCGGCCTGCAGGGCCTGCTGGTAGCGCGGGCTTGTCTTCAGCAGGCGCACGTAGTCGGCAAAGCTCTCGGCCGCTGAACCGTAGGCGCGGAAGCTGGCGGTTTCGTTGCGGCGCACGCCATCGACATATTCATGGGTGCCGGCCGTGGCGCGCTGGCCGTTCCAGCCAGTGGCCTTGATGCCGAACAGGTTGTGCGAGGTGCTGCCATCGGCATGCTTGATGTGGCGCTTGCCCCAGCCGGTTTCCAGCGCCGCCTGGGCGACTAGGGCGCGGGCATCCACGCCCAGTTCCCTGGCCGCACTCTGCGCGTGCTGCCAGATGCTGGCGACGAAGCCTTCCGGGGTGTGCTCGCCGAGCTGGGCGACAGCGGTGCGCGTGGCCAGGGCATCGGCCGGGCTCACGGCCGTGCCGCGATTGCTGGCCGTCGCCGTCCACTGGTCGCTGTTGGCGGCCCAGTCCTCGCCCTGCAGGCTGCCGATGTACGGATCCTCGGTGCCCAGCGAGCGGTGCAGGCCGCTGCTCTCACGGCCGGCGATCAGGTCCAGTGCCTGTTCCATCGGTGCCAGCGCGGCCTGCGCACCGTGCTGCGCGCCTGCGGCCATCTGCTGCAGCATGCGCACGGCCTGGCTGCCATCTTCCAGGGGCAGCGACAGTGCCGGCCTGGCCGGCGCGTTGAGCTGGTAAGCGCGGCTGGCCTTGGCCGGATCCACGCGGGTATCCAGTGCCGGACCTTCGGTGGCCTGGCCGGACAGCTGGCGGGTGATCATGCCGGACAGGCCCAGGCCCTTGCCGCGGGTCATCGCCTCGGCAATCTTCTGGTCGTACATGTCGCGGAACATCTTGTTCTCGCCGGGAAACAGCGAGTCGCCGAAGCTGGCATCGCGCATGCTCTTGACCAGCATCTGTGCGAACTGGCCTTCCAGCTGGCGAGCGACCTTGTCGATCTTCGCCGGATCGTTCTGCTGCGCCGGGTGCAGGTCGAATGCGGGATTGATGCGCATGTCAGATCACCTCGAGCTCGGCACTCAGTGCGCCGGCCTGCTTCAGGGCTTCCAGGATCGCGATCAGGTCGCCCGGTGCCGCACCCACGGCGTTCACCGCATGCACGATTTCGTCCAGGGTGGTGCCGCCGCTGAACTTGAACATGCGGCTGCCGTCGTTGGTGGCAGTGATGGTGGATTGCGGGCTGGCCACGGTACGGCCGCCCGACAGCGCATTGGGCTGGCTGACGTTGGTGTTCTCCTGGATCGTCACCGTCAGCGAACCATGCGAAATCGCCGCAGGGCCGACGCGCACCTGCTGGCCGATGACCACGGTGCCGGTGCGTGAATTGACCACCACCTTGGCCGGGGCGCTGCCCGGGGTCAGTTCCAGGTTCTCGATGCGCGCCAGCAGGCCGATGCGTGCGCCCGGATCGGTCGGTGCGGTGACGGCGACGGTCACGCCATCGATCGCGCGTGCCGCACCTTCGCCGAACGCGTTGTTGAGCGCGGCGACCATGCGCGAGACCGTGGTGAAATCGTTGTTGTGCAGGTTCAGGGTGATGTCGCCGCCGTTGGCCAGCGGATCGGGCAGGGCACGCTCCACGGTGGCGCCGTTGGGAATACGGCCGACGCTGGGCACGTTCACCGATACACGGGAACCGTCCTTGCCCTGCGCGCCAAAGCCACCCACGATCAGATTGCCCTGGGCGATGGCATAGATCTGGCCATCGGCGCCGCGCAGCGGGGCCATCAGCAGCGAACCGCCGCGCAGCGACACCGCGTTGCCGATCGAAGACACCGTGATGTCGATCGGCTGGCCCGGCTTGGCGAACGGCGGCAGTTCGGCGTGGATCGCCACGGCGGCCACGTTCTTCAGCTGCGGGTTGACGTTCGGTGGCACGTTCACGCCCAGCTCGCCAAGGAGGTTTTTCAGGCTCTGCACGGTGAAGGGCGCCTGGCTGGTACGGTCGCCGCTGCCATCCAGGCCGACCACCAGGCCATAGCCCACCAGCGCATTGCCGCGCACGCCGCCGACCTGGGCGAGGTCCTTGATGCGCTCGGCGCTGGCCGGGGCGGCGACGATCAGCAGCATCAGCGACGCGATCAACGTCACGCGTTGCTGCCAGAAGGTAGAGAAGGAGAAGTTCATGGCCATACTCAGAACGGCGTCAGGCCGGAATTGAAGAAGCGGCTCAGCCAGCCCATCGCGTTGGACTGCGCGACCGGTCCGCGGCCGCCGTAGACGATGCGGGCCTCAGCCACGCGGCTGGAAGGAATGGTGTTGTCCTGGCTGATGTCGCCCGGGCGCACGATGCCCTGCACCTGCACCAGTTCATCGCCCTGGTTCAGCCGCAGGTTCTTCTGCCCCTGCACCACCAGGTTGCCGTTGGGCAGGCGCTGGATCACGGTGACCGTGACGCTGCCCTGCAGGCGGTTGCTCTGCGCGCTGTTGCCCTTGCCGGTGAAGTCACGCGCGCCCTTGGCGGTGGCACTGAGGATGTCCTTGCCGCCCAGGGTGACCGGTGCACCGAGGATGGACGGCGTGCCCAGGCTCAGGTTGGATTCCTTGTTGGTGGCCGTGTTGGCGCTGGTCTGCGCGGTGGTGTTTTCCAGCAGGGTAATCGTCAGGAGGTCGCCGACATCGCGTGCGCGGCGGTCCGAATACAACTGCAGGGTCGGGCCAGCGGCGTAGATCGCACCGGCGGTGGGCGCGGCCTGCGGCGGCATGATCGGCTGGATCGGTGCCATCGCCGGATAGGGGCGCACGTCGCCCGCGATCACGCAGCCACCGAGCAGGGCGACCACAGTGCAGGCGAGGGCAGTACGGGCGAGGTTGGAAATGGGCGACATGGCGGTTTCCCGGTTGGGCCGGTCAGATCTTGTTGTTGAGATAGCCGAGCATCGAGTCGGTGGTGGAGATCGCCTTGGCATTCATTTCGTAGGCGCGCTGGGTTTCGATCATCGACACCAGCTCTTCCACCACATTGACGTTGCTGCCTTCCAGCGCACCCTGCACCACGGTGCCGAGACCGTTCAGGCCGGGATTGCCGTTCTGGGCCGGGCCCGAGGCCGTGGTTTCCAGGAACAGGTTCTCGCCGCGCGCCTGCAGGCCGGCCGGATTGACGAAGTCGGTCAGGGTCAGCGCACCGACTTCCACCGACGCGGCGTTATCGGCCATCTTTACGCTGATGGTGCCGTCGCTGCCGATGGTGACCGACTGCGCGCCCTCGGGAATCTGGATGCCCGGCTGCACCGGGTAGCCGCTGTTGGTGACCAGCTCGCTGTCCTGGTTGATCTTGAACGAGCCATCACGGGTGTAGGCCGAGCTGCCGTCGGGCATCTGCACTTCGAAGAAGCCGCGTCCGTTGACCATCACGTCCAGTGCGCGGCCGGTCTGCTGCTGGCCACCCTGCTCGAAGTTCTTGGCGGTGGCGACCACGCGCACGCCGGTACCCAGCTGCAGGCCGGTCGGCAGCTGCGTCTGCGCCGACGAAGAGCCGCCCGGCTGGCGCACCTGCTGGTACAGCAGGTCCTCGAAGCTGGCGCGGTCCTGCTTGAAGCCGGTGGTGTTGGTGTTGGCGAGATTGTTGGAAACCACCGACATGCGCATCTGCTGCGCATCCAGTCCGGTTTTCGCGATCCACAATGCCTGGTTCATCTTCGGTGTCCTGTCTGGTGAAGCCGGCCGCGTGGTGCGGCCCTTGGTAGCGGGTGTGCAAGCGGTGTGCCAGCGCCGCGCCCGGGCGGCGCCGGAAATCCGTCAGCTGCCCAGGCGGAGCAGGCTGTTGGCGCTGCGCGCGTTGTCGTCGCCGTGCTTGATCACCTGCACCTGCATTTCGTACTGGCGCTGCAGCTGGATCATCTGCACCAGCGCACCGGCAGCATCGACGTTGCTGCCTTCCAGTTGCCCGCTGTGCACGGCGGTGCCCTGTGCCGGTGCGAACGGCTGGCGCGGGTCGGTGTTGCGGAACAGGCCATCCAGGCCGCGCTCGAGTCGCTCGTCCGGCGCCTGCACCACCTTGATCCGGCCGATCTGCGCCATCGTCTGCGGGCCTTCTCCCTGCGGGATGATCGAGATCGTGCCGTCGGCGCCGATCTCCATCGCCTGGTAGGGCGGAATGGCGATCGGGTTGTTGTTGTCATCCAGCACCGTGCGCCCGCCAGAGGTCACCAGCTGGCCGTTCGGCGTCACCGACAGGGCTGCGCCACGCGTATACGCTTCGCTGCCATCGCTCGCCTGCACCGCCAGCCAGGTGCCGCTCTGCAGTGCAAGGTCCAGCGGTTTGCCGGTGATGTGCTGCGCGCCGGGCCGGCGGTTGAAGCCGGCGTCGACGTGCAGCGCATCCACCCGCGAGGCAAAGCCCGGACCCTTGATCGGGAAGGCTTCGGTGTTGGCCAGCGCTTCCTTGAAGCCAGGAGTGTCCGAGTTGGCGAGGTTGTGGCTGAGCGTTCCCTGCGCCTGCAGGGAGGCGCGGGCACCGGTCATCGCCACGTAAAGGGCTTTATCCATGCGGGGAGTTCCGTGACAGGGTCAGCAGCTCATCAACGGATGTTGATGACGGTCTGGGTGATCTGGTCCTGCGTGGTGATCATCTGCGCGTTGGCCTGGAAGTTGCGCTGCGCGGTGATCATGTTGACCAGCTGCTCGGTGAGATCGACGGTGGACGCTTCCAGCGAACCGGCCTGGATCTTGCCGAGGTTGGAGGTGTCCGGCATGCCGGTGCGCGGCGTGCCCGATTCGAAGGTCTCCACCCACAGGTTGTTGCCCTTCGATTCCAGTCCCTGGGTGTTGTTGAAGGTGGTCAGTGCGACCTGGCCCAGGGGCTTGTCGTCGCCGTTGGAGTAGCGCGCATAGACCACGCCCGACTCGGACACAGTGATCTCGTTGAGCTTGCCGGCGGCATAGCCGTCCTGCTGAGTGTTGCGCAGGGCGAACTTCTCGCCGTACTGGGTCGAACCGCTGATGTCCAGCGTCATGTTCAGCTGGCCAGCGCCCGTGGTCGGGGTGAAGGTGCCGAGGCCAACCTTGCCGTTGGCCGGGGCGGTCAGCTTGCCGCTGTTGTCGAAGGCGACCGCGGTCGGGGTGCCGGCGGGCTGGCCATCGACATAGTTGTGCACGGTCCATTCGTTCGGGTTGGCGCCCTTCACGAAGTACGAGACCTGGATATGGCTCACGCCCAGCGAGTCGTACACGGTGATGCCGCCGCTGGAGTGGTTGTAGCTGTTGGAGTCGGTCGGGTCGAACGTGGCCACGGTCGGCTGCTTGGCGTTGGCCGGCAGGGTGAAGCCCACCTTCACTTCGCTGGTCTGCTTCGGCGGGCTGTCGGTGGTCAACAGCTGCAGGTCGACCAGGCGGCCGGCATCGAAGTTGGTGCCATCGGCATTCGGCGCGAACACCTGCAGGCGCGCGCCCTGCGGATTGACCACATAGCCGGCCGAATCGGTCTGGAAGTTGCCGGCACGCGAGTACACACGCGAACCGTTCATGTTCATGGTGAAGAAGCCCTCACCGGAAATGGCCATGTCCAGGCTGCGCCCGGTCTGCTCGTTGTGGCCCTGGATGAACTGCTGGGCGACGTTGGAGACGCGCACGCCCGAGCCGGTCTGGTTCTTCGACAGGCCATAGCTGGTGGAGGCGAACAGATCGGCGAACTCGGCGCGCGACTGCTTGAAGCCGGTGGTGTTGACGTTGGCGACGTTGTTGGCGGTGACGCTCAGGTCGGTGTTGGCGGCATTGATGCCGGACAGCGAGACATTGAAGCCCATGGGATGCTCCTGGTTGATGCGGGATGTGCGGCTCAGCTGACGCGGAGCACGTAGTCGATCGGGGCCGTGCCCAGGCCCTTGAGGTTCAGGTACAGGCCGTCGGACCCGACGGTCACGCTTTCCACCGGCGCCTGCACATAGGTGGACAGCTTGGTGCTCTTGCCGGCGGTATCGACATGGTTGGCAACGATGGAGTACTTGCCCGGTTCCATGCGCTTGCCGTTGGCGTCCTTGCCGTCCCACTGGAAGGCGGTTTCGCCTGCCGCCTTGGCTTCCACGCTCAGCGAGGTGACCTTGGCGCCGGTGGCATCGGTGATATCCACGGTGATGATGCCGGCCGACGGCGCGGCCACCGTGCCCTCGACGCTGCCTTCCTTCTCCAGCACCAGCTTTTCCGACGGCACCAGCACCTGGTGGCCGACCAGCGCCGCGCCACGCAGCACCTGGTCGCTGGCCATCGACTCCTGGAAGCCCTTCACCGTCTTGTTCAGATCGGTGATGCCCTGCACGGTGGACATCTGCGCCATCTGCGCGACCATCTGCGTGTTGTCCATCGGCTTCAGAGGATCCTGGTGCTGCAGCTGCTCGGTCATCAGGCGCAGGAAGTCGGCCTGGTCGAGCGTGTTCTTCTTTTTCGTGGCGTTGCTGTTGGGGGCGTTCAGGCCCAGCGCGGAATAGACGTCCTGGCTGGTCTGGTTGTTGACGGCGGTGGTCATGGCGGTATCCGGTGCTGCGGGCCTCAGCGGCCCATGGTCAAGGTGGCCAGGGCCAGTTCCTTGGCGGTGGTCAACATCTCCACGCCGGCCTGGTAATTGCGCGAGGTCGAGATCAGGTTGACCATCTGCGCCACCGGATCGACGTCGGGCTGGTAGATGTAGCCATCGGCGTCTGCCAGCGGGTGGCCCGGCTCGTAGCGCTTGATCGGCGCCGCCTCGCTCTGGGTGATCTCCTTCACCTTCACCGAGGTGATGTTGGGATCGTTCTTGCTGGTGACGGCCTGGAAGATCGGCTCCAGCGGCTTGTACACGGCGTCGGCAGACCCGGCCACGGTGTCGGCGTTGGAGAGATTGGAGGCGATGGTGCTCATGCGCACCGACTGCGCCTGCAGCGCGGAGCCGGCGATATCGAAGATCGGCAGGTTGCTCATGGCTTATTGCCCGGTGATCGCGGTCAGCATGGAACGCACCTTGCTCTCGACGAAGCTGAGCGAGGCGCGGTACTCGAGCGCGGCTCGGCCATAGGCGGCACGCTCGGCATCGGGATCGACGGTGTTGCCGTCCAGGCTGGGCTGCACGCCCTCGCGCGCGATCTGGAACGGGTTCAGGCCACTACTGATTTCGTAGTGCTGCTCATGGGTGGTGGCCATCAGGCCGTTGGCATCCTGCCCCTGGGCATGGCGCAGGGCGGCATCGAAGTCCAGGTCCTGGGCCTTGTAGCCGGGGGTGTCGGCATTGCCGAGGTTGCTGGCGATCAGCTTCATCCGCTGTTCGCGCAACGGCATGGCCTGGGCGTGGACGCCCAGGTAGTCGGTAATCAGGTTGCGCACGGTGCACTCCCACGGGAACGTTGCCCGGGAAGCTGCAAGGGGTGTGCCAAAGCACGCGCGACATCGCGTCCGCCGGGCATGGCCCGGCGCTACCCCAGGGGTCGGGGAGGTTGTGGTAGCGCCGGGCCATGCCCGGCGGAGACCCGTGACGTGGCCCTACGCCGCCATCGCCACCTTGCGCAGGCGGTCCAGCACGAAGTCAGCCAGCTCGTGCGGCGAGTACTTGGCGACGAACGCGTTGGCGCCGACACGCTCGACCATGGCGTTGTTGAAGACGCCCGACAGCGAGGTGTGCAGCAGCACGTAGAGGCCGGCCAGGCCCGGATGGCGCCGGATTTCCGTCGTCAGCGTGTACCCGTCCATGGCCGGCATCTCGATGTCGGAGATGACCATGGCATAGCGTTCGGCCGGGTTTTCGCCCGAGGCGTGGATCTGCAACAGGTGGTCGAGAGCCTGCTTGCCATCGGAAAGCAGGGTGGCACCCACGCCCAGCTGATCCAGCACGCTGCGGATCTGCTGGCGGGCCACGCGCGAGTCGTCCACCACCAGCACCTGCAGCTGGGGGCCATCGGCGGGCATTGCCATCGCCGGATCGAGTACGGCGTCACCGCGGACCTGGGCGATATCGGCCAGCACGCTTTCAACGTCGATCACCTGGATCAGCTCACCCTGGAAGCGGGTTACCGCGGTCAGGTAGCTCGACTCGGCGCCAAGCTCCGGCGGCGGGTGGATGTCTTCCACCGCGATGTTGACGATGCGTTCGACGCCGCTGACCAGGAACCCCTGGATCGAGCGGTTGAATTCGGTGACGACCAGGTAACCCGGCGAGGTATCGGCATCGGGCTCACGTTCGGGGTGGCCGATCGCCAGGCCCAGGTCCAGCACCGGCACCGAGCGGCCGCGCACGTCGGCCACGCCGGCGAACTGGCTGGGCAGGCCGGGCACCTGGAACAGCTCCGGGCGGCGCAGGACTTCCTGCACCTTGAAGACATTGACGCCAAAAAGCTGACGTCCGCCGAGACGGAACAGCAGCAGCGCCAGGCGGTTGTGGCCGGCCAGGCGGGTCCGCTGGTCGATCCGGTTGAGCAGGTCATGGGACATGGCTGCTGTATCGGCGCGTTGGGCGCCAAACTTGAGGGCGCTCTGCCACTGCGCGCTGCACACCGCAATTGTGGTGTCGCGCCATGTTCGACCGAGGCAGCTCTGCCCCTCTGGCACACGCCTTGCACGCACCTGGGCCAGCTCTTGCCGATTGAAGGAGGCGCCATGCGCCGGGTCACATCTCTATTCGCCATCGCGCTGGCACTGGCCTCGCCGTGGGCGGCTGCCGCCGACTGGCAGCCGGTGGCGAGCATCCGCGCGGCGGCCTTGTCGACGCTGCCGGCGGGCAGCGAGGGCGAGGCCCAGGTGGCCGATGCGCTGCGCCTGCCGAAATGTGGCAGCGCGTTGCAGGTGCAACCCACCGCCAACACCACGGTGGAGGTCAGCTGTCCGGATGCGGGCGGCTGGCGCCTGTTCGTGCCGGTAAAGGTGCGGCGCAACCAGACCGTACTGGTGCTCAACCGCGGAATCGGCACTGGAGAAACCCTCACTGCCGCCGATATCACCACTGCCCAGCGTGACGCTGCCCGGATTGCCGGCGCGGTGCTGTCCGATCCCAATGCAGCGATCGGCCGCGTCGCCCGCCGTCCGCTGCAGGCCGGGGCCCTGCTGTCGAACAACGATCTGGTGGTGCAGCGTCTCATCAAGCGAGGAGACAATGTGGCCCTGGTGTCGCGTCGCGGTTCGGTCGAGGTCCGGATTGCCGGCCGTGCGATGGGTGATGCCGGTGAGAACGAACGGGTCTCGGTCGAGAACCTGTCCTCGCGGCGGATCGTGCAAGGCACGGTCGATGCCGCAGGTGACGTAATCGTGGCGCGTTGAATTACCGCAAAATATCCCTAAAGATCACGGCCCTGCGGCCGTTATCCCTTGTGAACGGCAACTCCAGGACACCCCATGAGCCAGAAAATCGACGGCAACCTGCAGGTCCCCCAGGCACTGCGCAGCGTGACGACCCCGGCCAACAAGCCCGGTGTCAGCACCGATGCGGCGGCGCGCCCGGTCGAGGCGGCCGACAGCCTGCGCCTGACCGGCGAGGCCACCAACCTGCAGGCCATCGAGCGCGAGCTGACCACCGCCCCGGCGATCGACGCCCAGCGCGTGGCCGCCGTGCGCGAGTCGCTGCAGAACGGCACCTACAAGATCAATCCGGACGCGATCGCATCGCGCATGCTCGATCTGGACCAGCAGCTGCACGGATGACTGCGGCGATGAGCGAGCCGCTGCAGCGCCTCGCCCAGGCCCTGGACGTTGAACGCCAGGCCCTGGTCGAGCACGACGTGCACGCCCTGATCCGGGCCACCGGCGCCAAGCTGGAAGCGCTGCGTGCGCTGGAAGGCGCGCCGCCGGTGGGCGAGGGCGAACAGCTGCAGGAACTGGCCGAGCGCAACCGCGCCAACGGCGTACTGCTGTCGCGCCGTCGCCGCGAGGTGAACTGGGCGCTGCGCCAGCTCGGCCGTACCGAAGATGCCTCGGCCTACGATGCCAAGGGCCAGTCGCACACGGTCAGCATCGGCCGGCCACTCGCCGTCGCCTGACGCGACGGCGGTCGCACACCCCCTCCCGGTGGGCTGAAGCCCGCTGCATGACCGCGTATATTGGGCGCCTGTTCGAACGTCCCGAGTCGCCGTGTCCGCTGCCAACGCCCTGGTTACCGCCCCCCTTCCGCCGCAGCCGGTGCTGCAGGCCCTGCTTGAGCGCCTGCGCGAAGGCCTGCTGCTGTTCACCGATGACGGGCGGGTGGCCCTGGCCAATCCGGCCGCACAGAACCTGCTGGCCAGTGGCGAGGACGGCGGGTTGCCGCCGCCGCAGCGCCTGCGCGAACTGCTGCCGCCCGATGCGCTGGAACAGGCTCGCCAGCATGGTCACTGGAATGGCAGCCTGCCGCTGGGCGAGGGCGTGGTCATCGCCCATCTGTACCACCATGGTCCGGTCGGCCAGGGGCATTTCCTCGCCCTGTTCCGCCACATCGAAGGGCAGGAGGACTACGAACGCGAGCTGCAGCAGCGCCATGCCGAACTGCGCCAGGCCTACCTGCGCCTCAATGGCACCCAGGAAAAGCTGCTGCAGTCGGAGAAGATGGCGTCAATCGGCCAGCTGGCCGCCGGCGTCGCGCACGAGATCAACAACCCGATCGGTTACGTGCACTCCAACCTGGGCAGCCTGCAGGAATACCTGCGCAGCCTGTTTACCGTGATCGAAGCCTACGAGCGCGCCCTGCGTGCGCCGGACCCGAAAGCGCTGATCCCGGAAATCGATGATATCCGTGACCGCCTGGATATCGATTTCATCAGCCGCGACCTGCCGCAGCTGATGGCGGAATCGCGCGAAGGCATCGAGCGGGTCACCCGCATCGTGCGCGACCTGAAGGATTTCTCGTATTCCGGCCGCGACGAGTCGTGGAAGCTGGTCGACCTGCACGCGGGCCTGGAATCGACCATCAACATCATCTGGAACGAACTCAAGTACAAGGTCACCCTGGTGCGCGAGTTTGGCCAGTTGCCCCTGGTGGAGTGCCTGCCATCGGAGTTGAACCAGGTCTACATGAACCTGCTGCTCAACGCCGGCCATGCCATCGCCGAGCGCGGCACGATCACCGTGCGTACCGGCGTTGATGGCGATCACGTCTGGGTTGAGTTCGAAGATACCGGCGGTGGCATCTCGCCGGAACTGCGCCAGCGCATCTTCGATCCGTTCTTCACCACCAAGCCGGTGGGCAGTGGCACCGGCCTGGGCCTGTCGATCTCCTACAGCATCATCAACAAGCACCACGGCCGCATCGACCTGGACAGCACGCCCGGCGTGGGCTCGCGCTTCCGTGTGGTGCTGCCGGTCAAGCAGCCGCGCTGACCGCTTCTGGTAGTGCCGGCCGCTGGCCGGCAACCTCATTGAACCCGATATCCAGAGCAGCCGGCCAGCGGCCGGCTCTACCAGATGGGATCATCACCGCAAGGGCCGATCCTCGCCGCCATCCCCGCTTTCCACCGGCGCCGGGCCGGCATTGCTGCGGCGCTGTTCCTCGTACGTGCGGAACGCCTGGTGGATGTGCTTGCGCAGTTCGTCGTCGTTCCACGGCTTGGTCAGGAAGCGATAGATCGCGCCGCGGTTGATCGCATCGGTCACCGTGTTCAGATCGGTGTAGCCCGACAGCACCAGGCGGATCGTATCCGGGTACAGCATCTTCACCCGGCCCAGGAACTCGGTGCCGCTCATGTCGCTCATGCGCTGGTCGGACAGGATCACCTGCACGTCATTGATCGCCAGCAGGTCGAACGCATCACGCACGTTGCCGGCAGCCAGGATGCGGTAGCCGTCGCGGCGGAACAGGCGCACCAGCGAGCGCAGCACGTTCTCCTCGTCATCCAGCAGCAGCAGCGTCCGGTCCGGGCGGGTCTCGGCGAAGGCTTCCGGACGCAGGTAGCGGCGGCGCAGGGTCATGCCGGCGGCATCGGCCGACATCGGTTCGCCGAACAGGTAGCCCTGGAACACGTCGCAGTCGTTGCGGCGCAGGAAGCCCAGCTGGGCCTGTGATTCCACGCCGTTGGCGATCACGGTCATGCCCAGCTGGTGGCCCATGGCGATGATCGCGCGGGCGATGGCCGCTTCACGATTGCCGGCCGGCGCGCTCTTGATGAAACTGCGGTCGATCTTCAGCTTGTCCACCGGGTAGCGCACCAGCGCGCTGAGGCTGGAGTCGCCGGTACCGAAGTTGTCCAGGCTCAGGCTGATGCCTTCGTTGCGCAGGTTGGCCAGCGTTTCGTGGACGAAATTGACGTTGTTGGTCAGCGCACTCTCGTTGATCTCCAGCGTCAGCATATGCGCCGGTACGCCCGCCGCCTGCAGCAGTGACATCACTTCGGCGAAGAAGTTCGGCCGCAGCAGCTGCAGGGTGGACACGTTCACTGCGATGGTGAAGTCATCAAAGCCCTGGTCGCGCCACAGCCGCGCCTGCTTCAAGGCGCCTTCCAGCACCCAGGTGCCGATCTGCACGATGATGCCCAGGCGTTCGGCGGTGCGCATGAAGCGCTCCGGCACCAGCATGCCCAGGGTCGGCGACTGCCAGCGCAGCAGCGCTTCCATGCCCACCACGTGGCCGTCGCGCGCGCTTACCAGCGGCTGGTAGCGCAGCTTCAGCTCGCCATTGGGAATGGCATCGACGATCTGGCGCGCGATGATGCTCTCGCTGTGCGCACTCGGCGGGGTGTCCACCGCATGGATGCGCACGGCATTGCCGCCTTCGCGGGCGGCCTGGTACAGCGCATCCTCGGCATGGTCGAGCAGGCGCGAGGTGCTGCTGGCATGTTCCGGGCACAGGCTCACGCCCAGCTTGCCGGTCATGAACAACGTGTACGGCAGCACCGACAGCGGCAGCTCCATCTGCTGGCGGATCTCCTCGGCGAAATCCTCCGGCAACGGCAGATCGGCGGTGCGCGGCACCGCGATCAGGAACTCGTCGCTGCCATGCCGCCACAGCTTGCCGCGCCCGCGCAGGTAAGACTGCAGGCGCTGTGCCACCAGCACCAGCGCCTGGTCGCCCACTTCGGCACTCATGTTTTCGTTGACCGATGCGAAATGGTCGATGTCCACGTGCATCAGCATCAGCGCGATGCCGCCTGAGGCTGCCTCGGCAACCATTGCCTGCAGTTCGGGGTTGCCGGCGCCAAGGCGGTCGGGAGCGTCATCAATGCTGACCGGGGGCAGGTTGGGATTCCACATGGCTCAGTATTCCGGTGAATCGACGGCAGCCCTGCTGGCCGCCTGGTAGGGGAGGTGGACATCGACCAGGGTGCCTTCGCCATGCGCGGATTCAATCCGCACGTGGCCACCGACGCTCTGTGCGCGCTCGCGCATCACGATCAGGCCCAGGCCGCGCGGGCCGTCCGGATCGAAGCCCTCGCCGTCATCGCGGATCTGCAGGTGCAGGCCGCGCTGGCCGACATCGCGCAGCTGCAGCAGGACCTGGCTGGCGCGCGCATGGCGCAGCGCATTGGTCAGGCTTTCCTGTGCGATGCGGAAGCAGGCCTGTTCGATGCTGTTGTCGGGGCGATGCGGCAACGGCTCGATCTCGGCCAGCAGCTCCACCGGCGAGGAGCGGAACAGAACCCGCGCCTGCCAGCTGAGCGCTGCCTCCAGGCCCAGTGCATCCAGCTGCGGGGGGCGCAGCAGGGTGGAGATGTCGCGCAGTTTGGCCACGGTGGTGTCGGCCAGGCTGACGATCTGCGCCAGATCCTGCCCACGCCGCTGCGGATCGTCCTCTTCCAGCGCCGCGTGCGCCGACAGCTTGATCGCGGTGATGGCCTGGCCGATGTCATCGTGCAGGTCGCGCGAAATCGCACGACGCTCGTCCTCCTGCAGCGAGAACAGCCGCCCGGCCATCGCCTGCAGTTCGCGGTTGCTGGTTTCCAGCGCGCTGCGGATGCGTTCGGAATCACTGAGGTCGCGCACGATCAGCAGCTTGCAGTCGCGGCCACCGTAGCGCACGTCGCCCACCGCCAGGCCGGCATGGAAGCTGCGGCCGTCGCCGCGCTGCATGGCCACCACGCTGCTATGGCCCGGTCCCAGGTGTGGCTGGCCGGCACGCAGCTGGCTGCGCACCCGCGGCAGGTCTGCGGCAGCGACCAGCGCCGACAAGGGCTCGCCCAGCAGGGTATGGCTGCCGTAGCCGAACAGGCCGGCGGCCCAGGCGTTGGCGTACAGCACATGTTCGTCGGAGAGGATCACCACGCCGTCGGGCAGTACCCGCACCAGCTCGCGGAACTGCTCTTCGCGCTCGCGCAGCAGGCGCCGCGACTGCTCGCGTTCGGTCACGTCCTGCAGCGTGCCCAGCACGCGGTTGCGGCCAGCTTCATCAAGACCACTGGCGGCGCGCAGGTGCACCATCAGCGCGCGCCCGTCCATCGACAGCAGCGGTAGCAGCACGTCCACCTGCACCGGCTCGCCGGAGCACAGCTCGGCCAGCAGCTGCTCGGTCTGGGTAGCGGTGGCCGGGTCGGCCGGCACCAGCAGTTCGTCGAAGCGGTGCCAGCGGCGGGCTTCGGGCGGGCGGCGGCCGAGCAGGCGATAGACTTGGTTGGAATAGCGGCCCAGCCCGGTGGACGGGTCGAGCTCCCAGGCACCGATGCGGGCCAGTTCGTGGGCCTCTTCCACCCGTGCCAGCGCCTGGTCGCGACGCAGCTGGGCCAGATCCTCGGCGGTGCGGTCGATGGCGATCAGCAGGCGCGCATTGTGGCCGTCGTAACTGATCGCGTTGGAGCGCAGTTCCATGTGCCGCAGCGCGCCATCGCGCAGCTGCAGCTGCGCGCGCAGGATGCACAGCTCTTCGGGCGCCTCGCGGATCGCCTCCAGCTTGGCCTGCAGCGCCTGGCCCTGGCCGGGTGGCCACAAGGCGTCGATGGTCTGTTCCAGCAGCTCATCGCGCTCCCAGCCGAAAGCGGTGCAGGCGGCTGGGTTGGCATCGAGGATCGCCAATGTGTCCAGGTCATAGACGAGGATCGGGCCGGGGTTGCCCTCGAACATCTGCCGCAGGCGCAGCTCCGAGGCCTGCTGGCGGGCGTGGGTATGCAGCACATGCTCGGCCAGCGGGCGCAGCAGCAGGTACAGCAGGCCCGCGCTGGCCAAGGCGAAGAACGAGCCCTTCAGGCCCTGCCACAGGGCCGCCTGCTGCGGATCGGGCACCAGCGCCTGCACCACGCTGTCGGTGGAGATCATCCAGGCCAGCGCCATCACCAGGTAGCTCAACACCACCCGCCGCCGGTCACGGCTCAGCGCCTGCGCCATCCGCGGGTCGGGAACTGGGGCGTTGCCGGTCGGTTCTGCGGGCATGGACGGGGTGGGTGAAAGGGGCGCCGATCATCTTACCCCGCAGCGTGCCGTCACCACTCAATTATCCGCCGCAGGCGCCGTTAACCACTGCGTGCCCCGCTGACGGGCGAGTCATCCGGAGCAAGATCGCGTGGACCAAGGGATCATCGCCAGCCTGCTGCAGCACCCGCTTGCGTCGGCGCTGGTCATCGTCGACCGTACCGGGCGCCCGCTGGCGGCCAATCCGGCCGCGCGCGAGCATGGCCTGCCGGCCACCGTGGCGGCCTATGCGCCGATGCTGGAAGATCTGCGCCTGATGGCCGCCGATGGCGGCATCGTGCCCTGCACGCTGCCGGGCGGCCCGCGCGGCCACTACGACGGTCACCTGCGCGCCGTGCATGACGGTGCGGGCAACCTGCTGGCGTTCACCCTGAGCATTCCCGAGCCGGTGCCGGTCGACGGGGGCGGGCGCTGGGAACTGGCACTGGACAGCGCCGGCCATAGCCTGTGGGACTGGGACATCCCCAGTGACCGGGTGGCGCGCACGCCGGCGCTGGGCGACGAGACGGCCACCGAACTGCTGTCGCGCGTGCACAGCGAGGACATCGACCAGGTGCGCGCCGCGCTCGACGAGCACCTGCGCGGGCGCAGCGAGCAGTACAGTGCACAGTTCCGCTTCCGCCAGGCCGATGGCCAGTGGCGTTGGGTGCTGGATCGCGGCCGCGTGGTCGCGCGCACCGCCGATGGTCAGCCGCTGCGCATGGTCGGCACGCATACCGATATCGAACAGCAGAAGCAGCTCGAATCGCTGCTGCAGGAGCAGCAGCTGCACCTGAGCGAAGCCCAACGTATCGCCAGCATGGGCAGCTGGTCGTTCGACCCCAACAGCGGGCACTTCTGGTGGTCGCCGGAACTGCGCTCGCTGCTGGCACTGGAGCACGGCGCCGTGCCCGGCCAGCGGCGCTGGCTGAAGCAGCTGCACCCGCGCTCGCGTGGCGCGCTGCGTGCGGCATGGCGGCGGCTGTGGCGCGATGGTCGTGCCGCCAATCTCGAGCTGGAGCTGACCCGCGGCCATGAGCCATCACAGCACCTGCGGCTGTGGATGCAGCCGCTGCTGGACTTGGACGGGCAGCCCAAGCGCCTGCTCGGCCAGGTGCAGAACATCACCGAACAGCATCAGACCGACGCATTGATTCGTTGGCGCACCGAACTGCTGAACCGGGTTTCCGCGCTGGGCCGCATCGGCGGTTGCGAGATCGAGGTGCAGACACGGAGCATGCAATGGACCGAGGAGTGCTATCGCATCCACGGCCTGCGCAAGGAACCGATCACCCTCGACCAGGCGATGGCGCTGTACACCGAAGACTCGCGCGATGCGTTCGAGGCGGCGCTGGCCCGCATCGCCAACGGCGGCCTGCCCGAGCAGCTGGACCTGTGCTTCTACCGCCAGTCCGGCCTGCGTGTCTGGGTGCAGGTGCTGATCGAGCTGGATCGTCGTGACGGACTGCCGCCGCGCTTCGTCGTCCTGTTCCGTGACATCACCCGCGAGCGCGAGGCCAACGAGCGCATCGAACTGCTGGCCCACTACGATCTGCTGACCGGCCTGCCCAATCGCGTGCTGCTCGGTGAACAGACTGCCGAGGCCATCGAGGAGGCGCGTGATCGCGGCACCTCGTTGGCGATGCTGTTCATCGACCTGGACGGCTTCAAGACCATCAACGACAGCTTCGGTCACGCCACGGGTGATGCGCTGCTGAAGGCTGCCGCCACCCGCCTGCACCAGAACCTGCGCAACAACGATCTGTTTGGCCGTTTCAGCGGCGACGAGTTCATCGTCGTACTGCGCGACCTGGCTGAGCCCGAGGATGCGGGACATGTCGCCCGCAAGCTGATTGCCTCGCTGGCCGAGCCGTTGCGCCGCGGGGAAACCACGTTGAAGGTCGGTGCCAGCGTCGGCATCGCGATGCTGGGCGATGCGCAGACCGATTTCGATTCACTGCTGCGCGCTGCCGACGCCGCGATGTACGCGGCCAAGGAAGCCGGACGCAACACCTACCAGTATTACAGCCAGGACGCACTGGCCCGCATCCAGCGCAGGCTGGAGCTTGAGCACGCGCTGCACGGTGCGATCGAGCGCGAGGAGTTCAGCCTGGCCTATCAGCCGCTGCTGCATGCCCACCAGGGCGAGCCGCCGGCAATCGAAGCACTGCTGCGCTGGCATCGCCCCGGCATCGGCTATTGCAGCCCGGCCGAGTTCATTCCCATCGCCGAGAAATGCGGCGAGATCGTGCGCATCGGCGACTGGGTACTGAACGAAGCCTGCCGTCAGGCAACCGCCTGGGACCAGGCAGGACTGCATTTCGACCGCATCGCGGTCAACGTGTCGGCGGTGCAGCTGCGTGATCGCGGCTTCGCCGAGCGCGTGATCGACATCTGCCATGCCCACGGCTGGCCGCCTCAGCGGCTGGAGCTGGAACTGACCGAATCGGCGCTGATCCGTGACACCGACATCCTGCGCCACTGCTTCGACGTGCTCGAACGGCACGGCGTGCCGCTGGCGGTGGACGACTTCGGTACCGGCTTCTCCAACCTCAACTACCTCAACCGCTTCCCGGTGGGTCGCCTGAAGATCGACCGCAGTTTCGTGCAGGGCATGCTGCACGACTCCGGCACGGCCGAAGTGACCCAGGCCATCGTGCACCTGGGCCACGCGCTGGGCATGAAGGTGGTGGCCGAGGGCGTGGAAACGCACCAGGAAGAAGACATGCTGCGCCGCCAGGGCTGCGACGAGATCCAGGGTTACCTGTACTCGCGCCCGCTCAGCCCGCGCGACCTGGCGCAGTGGCTGCGCCAGCAGCGTCCGTTACCGATGCGCACCGACGCCAGCAGCGAAGCGGTGCTGGTCCGCTGACGATCTGCGCTGGCAGATGCCGGCCCGGTGTGGCCTGACTCTGGTGCGCCCAGCTCTGGTGGGTGCCGACCGTTGGTCGGCACGGATGCCCTGGCGCTCGCGATCATCCACGCATGGCGTGGATCTACTCAAAGAGCCAGCATCTGGTAGTTGCCGACCTTGGTCGGCATGCACGCCGGTTCGCCCGCTCAAGTGTCCGCCGTCAGCGACGTTGCGCAAGCTCTCCGAGCACATCCAGCGTCTCGCGTTTCACCAAACTGCCCAGCCGCCAGCCGTGCTCTGACACCGGCTCCTTCGAGCTGTAAATCTCTCCGTCGCCCAGCGGCCCCAACAACTCACGGGCTCGCCAGAACATTGGCTCCCCGTCCTCCGCCAGAACATCCAGTTCGGGATCATCCAATGTCAGCAGGAAGTCGTGCAGTCGTTGGTTTTTTATGGTGTTGTTTGTTGGGGAGGTCATCAGTGCAGACGCGCATAGATAACCTTCATATGGTTCAAATGTGAGTTCGACGCCAGTACGTTCGCCACAGATCAGCATCTGGCCGAATGGTGAGATCGCGTATACGTGAAAGTCATCCTTGCCCCGTAGCGTGCTGCCTGCGAGCAAGGCGTCGAGGACGGTATCGTACTGAGCAGGATCGACCATCGTCAGTCGATCATCGTGATAGCGCGCGAGACCGTCGCGCTGCCACAGTGCCAGCAGTGCGTCCGGAAATCTGCCCTTCCAGAGTGTCAGCGTGGTGTCAGTGACAGGCGATCCTGGAGTGCTGGCGCAGAGTTGATCCAGAAGGCTCTTCACGATGGGGCCGGAAGCGTCGGAATCCGAGACTGCCGAGCAACTGTCCAGGTGGTCCCTGGCTTCCGAATCTCCAGGCAGCAGGTCGAGAAATGTCAGCATGATCTCGGCTCGCGCAAGCACCTCGCTCAAGTCCTGGGTTGAAATGACAACAGCATCGTCTCCGCAGACGATTAGCAACGTTCCCGCCGGAAGGCTTTGCCATGGCTCGCTCAGTACAAGATAGCGCTCGGATGAGTCGTCAACATCGGCGTCCAGGATGATGACCTGTGGACCATCCTGCACACACCCGGCGGAGATCTCGACAGTTGCATCGGTCACGCCTGCATCAGGATCGGTCACATCTACAGGTGCGGAGTAGGGCTGTTGAAACTGGCCGAAGGACTGGAGCGCCTGCTGAAGGGCGAGCAGGGAGCTGCGATCTACGGCAAGTGGTTCTGAGGCAACCGGGAGCTGCAAACCTAGTGAAAGGCAGAGGGCTGCACTGGTCATTGGGCTGGTCTGAACCGGAATCGGCCCTTTACGATGAAGGGCCGAGCGCTTACGGTCCATGCAAACAATCCGAAACACAGGCATCGCGGGGCATGATCCACGCATGGCGTGGATCTACCGACGGCGCCGATTCTGGTGGGGGCCGACCGTTGGTCGGCACGGATGCCTGTGCCTGTCGATCATCCACGCATGGAGTGGATCTACCTCGGAAAATCCGCCCTCAGCTGCATGCGCAGCGCTTCTACAATGGCCGCATAGCGCCGCTTCTGGACCAGATAGCTGGCCAGGAACAGCGGCAGTACCAGCAGCATCGGCGCCACCGTCGGGCGCATCGCCACCAGCGGCAACAGCAACAGCGACAGGATCGCCACGAACCAGCTGCACAGGCCGATCACCCGCACCTCGTGCCGTCGCGCGTTGAGTACGATGCGACCGCGCATCACGGGGAAGTAGCGCAGGCCGAAGCTCGGCGCGAAGCTCTCGCGGAACGCCATGCTGCCATCGGGCAGCGCATGGAAGGCCAGTCGCAGCCACTTGTCCTGCGGCAGGTCACGCTCCAGGCTGCCCAGCGAGAGGCGGGCCTGCATGGCCGGTGACGCCGCAATGCGTTCGTTGAACAGGATGATGCCCCAGCTGAAATAGCCGGCTACCCAGGCCATCAGGAGGACGGTCTCCAACAGCAGGAGTGCGATCAGGGCGATGGCCATCGGTCTTCCATGGACGGGACCGGGCAATCATGCCATGGGCAGCCGTGGCCGCCCCCGCGGGGGGCGAGTCCGTGCAGCAGGTCATGCGTTTCTCGGGATCGACTTGGGTCAATCTTCTTCGGCGAGATCGCTTAGGTCCAGGATCTGCGGATCAACGCTGCTGGCTACGATGCTCCTGATCAGCCCCGGGCGGCGGCGAAGCGAGTAGGCGCGAATCGCATGGATGGGACTGAATTCACACAGGGGGTAGCGTGAGTGCCCCATGATGACGGGCCTGTTGAAGTGGATGTCCTTAGAGTCATCAAGTGGCAGGGCCCACTTCCCGCCGTGTAGCAGCCTGACGGTCTCCCCTAGATATCGGGCGAACACGACCCTCAGAGAGTCCCGCTCGTCCTCAGATAGCGTGGCTGCCATCAAGTCATGGAGGCGTTCCAGCCTGTCGAGGCTTTCGAGGCTGCAATCCAGTTCAATGCCATGCATTTGAGCCTGCGCGACCAGCCATTCAATCTGGTCGTCCATCAACATCAGGAATTGCTCAAAAGCCTCGCGGGCTTCTTCCAGATTGAACGTCATTCAGAGGCCAGAGAGACGGGGGAGGGCGGCAGTATGTCCTCTTCCCCTTCCTCAGCCTATGCAACAAATCCTAAAGGGCGACAGGCAAGGCAGAGGTTGCAGGTATCGCGTCGTCCATCCACGCATGGCGTGGATCTACTTCAGCGCTTCCCCATCCAACCCCAGGTCCCAAGCCAGGCCCAGCAGCGCCTCGTCCGCCGGCGATGGCGCCGGGCGCGCGTCCGCCAGCTGCTGCAGTTCGCGGATCTCTTCGCGGGCGACCTCTTCCAGCTGTTGAAGCTGCTCACGCACGCTCGCCTTGCGCGGGCGCTCGGTGTCGGTGAGGGAGGGCAGGGCGCGGATCAGGGTCATGGTGCGCTTACAGGATGCATCCAGCGGCGGGTCACAGGCAAAGGCCCCGGACGAACCGGGGCCTTGCGGGCTGCCGGCGAGGGCAGCGGACATCAGGATCAGAACAGCTCGACGGTGCCGGCGCCCATGCTCTGCTGGGCGACGGGCTTGTGTGGCGGGCGTTCCCATTCGCTGCGCAGCTCGCGCAGGCGGTTGCCGGTGCGCTGCAGGGCGCTGGCGATCTCCTCGTCGAACACGCCGCCATTGCGGTGCAGCAGCTCCTGCAGGGCCACCGCTTCACGGTTGATCGCGGTCAGGCGGTCCAGGTGGGTGTGCACGCCGCCCAGCGCCTGGGTGGCGATGTCTTCGAACTGCAGGGCGCGCACGGCTTCGGCCACGCTGCCATCGATCGCACGGGCGCACTCGGACACTTCGCGCATGCCGTCGCCGAGCGAGGCATTGATCTGCGCGACGTTGTCGAGCATTGCCGCCGCTTCCTGGCGCGCTTCGCGGGAGCGGTCCATGTCACGCGAGGCCATGTGCGAGACGGTCTCGCGCACCTTGGCGATGGCGTCCTTGGAGCTGTGCGCCAGTTTGCGGATCTGCTCGTTGAAGGTGGTCGAGCGCTCGGACAGGTTGCGTACCTCGTCGGCGACCACGGCGAAGCCACGACCGGCTTCACCGGCACGGGCCGCTTCGATGGCGGCGTTCAGCGCCAGCAGGTTGGTCTGGTCGGCGATCGACTTGACGTCTTCCAGCAGCGCGAAGATGCCATCCAGGTGCTGCGCCATCTGGTCGATGTGCTGCACGGTGGTGCTGCTCTGGCCGCTCACCTGTTCCAGCGCTTCCACCAGCTGTTCCATGCGGTGGCTGGCGTGCTGGGCGAAACGGGCAACGTCGAGGCCGGCATTGCCTTCATCGCCGGCGCGGTCGACGATGCGCGACAGCGCCTGGCTCTGCTGGCGCGACTTGCGGTTCATCGCATCGAAGCTGCCGCCCAGGCTGGAGACCGCCTGGCGGATCAGGTCGCGGGCGCGTTCCACTTCACCACGCGAACCGTCGATTTCGTTGCCGACGAAGTTGCGCAGTTCGGTCAGCAACTGGTCCTGCTCACGCAGGACACGGGCATGTTCCGGGGAACGATGCGCCTGGGCGCGGGTGGTCCACCACGCGAAGCCGAGCCAACTCAGCGTCATCGTGGTCAGGATCGCCCAGCGCAGGGCGGCCGGCCATTCGAATCCGATGGCGAATGGGAGCAGCAGGGTCAGAGCCAGGGGGGCGGCCAGACGGATGAAAATGCGTGAGTACATGGACGTTCTCGGGAGGTGCACGGAGGATGTATCGGCCGTCCCCCCTTTCTCTTTAACGTCGATGTGCCTGGAAGTGCATTCTGAATGCGCCAGTTTTCCGGCGCCTGTGCGGTCTCGGGGTCGGATCCCTTTTCCATGGAAAAGGGCTCTGACCCCACACCCTCAGGCCAGCTGCCGGTCCACGGCCTCGATCATCGCCTTTCGCCCGAACAGGAAGTCCCAGTAGCTGCCGCCCAGCTGGCGCCACAGCACTGCCGAGCGCACCGCCGCCAACAGCAGGGCCCGAATCTCGGCCACCACGCCGGCCTGGCCCAGGTAGTGCGGGTTGCCCTGCACCATCACACGCGGCTTGAGGTGGCTGATGGTGTCCGCGTACAGGCTTCCCAGGCTGGCCAGCACATCCGGGTGGCCGCTGTCGCCCAGTTCGGTGGCCTGGCGCTGGGCACGCTCGATGCCCGAAGCAACCTTGTTCACGGTGGCGCCATCCTGAACGAAGCGGCGCTCCAGCTGCAGCACCGACAGCGCCAGCTTCGGCAGGATCGGATCCTGGCCCTGGTTGCGGAAATAGTTGTGCAGGAGGCGCAGCCCGGCCTTCAGTGCATGGCGGTCACCGAACACCGCCTGCGGCGAGGACGCATCGACACGGAACACGCTGTCCACGGCGGTGCGCACGGCGGCGGCGTCGGAATGGCCGGTATCGGCGATGCGGCGTACCTGCTGCAGGGCCTGGGCAATGCCGGCCAGGGCCAGGACGCGGTCGTCGACAGTGAAACTCATGCAGCGATTACCTCAAAAGGGGAGGGGGTGGTGCGCAGGCGCTGTTCCAGCGGCGCATCGGTGGCGGCGATCACCGCGCCACCCAGGCACACATCACCGTCATACAGCACCAGCGATTGACCGGGGGTAACGGCACGCTGCGGGCGCGCGAAGGTGACCAGCACGCTGCCATCGTCCAGCACGTCGACCGTACACGGCTCATCGGGCTGTCGGTAGCGGGTCTGGGCGGTGCATTCGAATCGCCGCGCGGTTGGCGAGCCCGAGATCCAATGCGCCGCCTCCGATCGCAGGCGCTCGGACAGCATCCATGGGCTGTCGCGGTCCTGGTCGACGTACAGCACGTTGCTGGCCACATCCTTGCCGACCACGTACCACGGCGCGGCCGGACGTCCACGTACGCCGCCGATGTTCAGGCCTTCGCGCTGGCCCAGGGTGAAATAGAACACGCCCGGATGTTCGGCGATGACGCTGCCGTCGGCCGGGTCGAGGATCTGGCCGGGCTTGGCCGGCAGGTAACGGCCGAGGAATTCACGGAAGTCGCGCTCACCAATGAAGCAGATGCCGGTGGAGTCCTTCTTGGCGTGGGTCGGCAGGCTGACGTCACGTGCGATCCGCCGCAGGTCGCTCTTCTCCAGGTCGCCGATCGGGAACAGGGTGGCCGCCAGCTGCTCCTGGCCCAGCTGGTGCAGGAAGTAGCTCTGGTCCTTGGAACGGTCGGCGCCGCGCAGCAGCAGCCACTGGTGGCCGCGCTGGGTCACCCGCGCGTAGTGGCCGGTGGCGATGCGCTCGGCGCCCAGCTCGCGGGCGGCATCCAGGAAATGCTTGAACTTCACCTCGCGGTTGCACAGCACGTCCGGGTTCGGCGTGCGGCCAGCGGCGTATTCGGCCAGGAAGTGCTCGAACACGCCCTGCCAGTACTCGCTGGAAAAGTCCCGGAAGTGGAACGGGATACCGAGCAGGCCGCATACGGCGACCGCATCGCGGCGGTCATCCTCGGCGCGGCAGTCACCGCTGCCGTCGTCGGCCCAGTTCTGCATGAACAGGCCGGCCACGGCCTCGCCCTGCTGGACCAGGCGCCAGGCGGCGACCGAAGAGTCGACACCACCCGAGACGCCCACCATCACGCGCGGTGTACTCATGCGACCTCCCGGACCAGCGAAAGCGGATGGCGCTGGCCACCCAGGTAATCCGCCACCACCTCCCAGACCAGCGGGCTGCGCTGGCGCTCGCCGGCGGCCTGCAGCTCGGCCGGGGTCAGCCACAGCGCGCGGTCGATGCCGGTATCCAGCGGTTGGGCCGGGTCGTGCGAGACCGGGCGCGCTGCGTAGCAGAAGCGCAGGAAGGCGGTGCCGTCGCCGGCAGTCCACTGGTAGCAGCCGATGAAATGGGTCAGCTGCACGGTCCAGCCGGTTTCCTCCCGGGTCTCGCGCAGGGCTGCCTCGGCCAGGCTTTCGCCTGGCTCGAGGTGGCCGGCCGGCTGGTTCAGCACCTGGCGGCCTTCAATGGTCTCTTCGACCAGCAGCACGCGGCCGCCGTCAACCACTACCGTGGCGACGGTGGCGTGCGGTGCCCAGCGCGGGTCCGGCGTGGCGTTCAACTCAGAACTCGTCCTTCTTGGTCAGCTCCAGCTCCATCGCGTCGGCGGTGCGGATGGCCGCATCGATGGCGTCGCTGAGCTGGTCCGGGGTGGCATCGGCGTCGATCTTGACCACGAACATGGCGGTGGTGTCCTGCTTCACCCAGCCGCCCATCTTGGCGTCCTGCGAATCTTCCAGCAGGCGGTTGGCCACGGCCACCGGGAACTGCTTGGTCTTGGCGTTGTAGGCCGGCGACCAGATCTCACGGATGTTGTGGCTGCCGAAATCCTCCACCGCCGAGCGCACGTAGACCATCTGGGTGCGGTCACCCTCGACGTCGAAGACCATGCGGTAGTCGCCATCCTCGTCGACTTCGTAGGTATAGCCCAGCTTGTCCAGGTGGCGGGCCACGGACTTGTCGGCGCTGGTTGCGGCAGTGGCAGAGCCGGCAGCGGCCAGCGCGATCAGCAGGGCGGGAAGAAGGGTCCTTTTCATGAAGATCCTGTGAAACAGTGTTGGGAGAGGATGCAATTGTGACGGTGGGCGTGCGTGCCGTCCAATCTGCGGCGGGCCGACGCAGGCCTGCCCGAGCCCCTATAATGGACGGATGCCCCATGAGTCCTCCCCCGATTCCCAGCACGAGCACGGCGTTGCCGTAGAGCCCGCGCGCCCGGAAGTGGCGCCGCCGCCGTTCTACCAGGTGATGCTGCTCAACGACGACTACACCCCGATGGATTTCGTGGTGGATGTGCTGCAGCAGTTCTTCAGCATGGACCTGGACAAGGCCACCCAGGTGATGCTGCACGTCCACACCCGCGGCCGCGGCGTCTGCGGTGTCTTCACCCGTGAAGTGGCGGAGACCAAGGTTGCCCAGGTCAACGAGTACTCGCGGATGAACCAGCATCCGCTGCTGTGCACGATGGAAAAGGCCTGACCGGCTGGCGATTCTCGTCCGGGCACAACGATCCCGGACCCAGTGTGCCCACCAAGGCGGGCACCTACCGAAGCAGAGGCCTGTAGAGCCGAGCCTGCGCTCGGCTGCTTTTCGTTCAGATGTTCCGCATTCCCGGAAGCACAGCCGAGCATGGGCTCGGCTCTACAGGTCGAGATCACCCCGCCGCCAGCGCCTCCAGCGCCATCCGTGCCACGGCCTCGTCCACGTCGGCCGGGTCGCCGTCATCGCGGAACCACACCGCCGACAGCCCTGCGCTGGCCGCGATCCAGCGCAGCAGGCGTGTACGTTCCAGGCTGGCCAGTGCAGTGACCTGTTCCAGCCGTGCGGCAAACCGCTCGGGCCGCGTCGCAACGTGGATGCCCGGGCCGCAGAGATCCGGGTTGCTGAACAGCGTCGTGTAATCGAACGCACGGTCGCCCAGCAGCCGCTTCGGATCGATCGCCAGCCAGCCGCGCCTGCCGAAATCCAGCACGTTGTCGTGGTGCAGGTCACCGTGCAGGGGCCGGACCTCGCGTTCTTCCATCAGTAACGCCTCCGCCAGTGATCTGCACTGTTCCAGCAGCGGCGGTAGCGCGGCCCTTGGCTGCAGCAGATCGGCGAACCATGTACGCAGGCAGACCAGTTCCGCTGGCGGCGCGCTCCGTGGCCGGTGCAGCCGTTGCAGGACCTGGCACAGGATCGTGGTGCAGGCCTCATCGTCGCCCTCGATCGAGCGTTGCCGCAGCGAGTCGCCGCCGGCACGCTCGATCAGGATCGCCGGCCCGGCGTGGGCCAGCAGGCGGGCAGCGCCATCGCCGTCCCACCAGCGCAGTAGGCGATGGCTGTTCTGCTCCTCCGCTTCGCTGCTGATCTTCAGCATCGCCGGCTCGCCGGCAGCGGTCAGCACCGGCCAGAGCCGGGCGTGAGGTGTTTCCATGGCCGGGCCATCACGCCGCAATCGCCAGCGGCTCAGGTAGGGTTCGCTCATGCCGGTTGAGGTCTTCTGGAGTGAACGAAGATCAAGCGTTCTGCAGTGCTAACGCCATCTGAACGCAGCAATCCGCTAGGGTGATGGAAATCGCGTAGTCAGGCCGCATATTGTTCCCATCTGCCGCCGGAGTAATCCATGTTCAGCAAAGACCTCGAACACACCATCGGCCAGTGCTACAAGCGCGCCCGTGAGGCCCGGCATGAGTTCATGACGGTCGAACACCTGCTGTTGGCACTGCTCGACAACCCGTCCGCCCAGGCCGTCCTGAAAGCCTGTGGTGCCGACGCCGAACGCCTGCGCCAGGAGCTGGAGCAGGCCATCGAGGCCTCGGTGTCCCGCCTGGCCGAGGATGACGGCCGTGACACCCAGCCGACCCTGGGCTTCCAGCGGGTGCTGCAGCGGGCCGTGTACCACGTGCAGTCCTCGGGCAAGAAGGAGGTCACCGGCGCCAACGTGCTGGTCGCCATCTTCGGCGAAAAGGACTCCCACGCCGTCTACTACCTCAACCAGCAGGACGTGACCCGGCTGGATGTGGTCAATTATCTATCCCACGGCATCGCCAAGCTGGGCGAGGAAGGCGAGCAGCCGTCCTCCTCCTCCGACGGCGAGGGCCGCATGGAAGGCGGGGAGGGCGAGCCGAAGGGCGATGCCCTGACCGAATTCGCCAGCAACCTCAACGAACAGGCCCGGTCCGGCCGCATCGATCCCCTGGTCGGTCGTGGCGACGAGATCGAGCGCACCATCCAGGTCCTGTGCCGCCGCCGCAAGAACAACCCGTTGTACGTGGGCGAGGCCGGCGTGGGCAAGACCGCCATCGCCGAGGGCCTGGCCCGCCGCATCGTCGAGGGCTCGGTACCCGACGTGCTGGCCGACGCGGTGATCTACTCGCTCGACCTGGGCGCGCTGGTGGCCGGCACCAAGTACCGCGGCGACTTCGAGAAGCGGCTGAAGGGTGTGTTGACCGCGCTGAAGAAGGTGCCCAACGCAGTGCTGTTCATCGACGAGATCCACACCATCATCGGCGCCGGCTCGGCGTCGGGCGGCACCATGGATGCGTCCAACCTGATCAAGCCGGCCCTGGCCTCCGGCGAGCTGCGCTGCATCGGTTCGACCACTTTCCAGGAATACCGCGGCATCTTCGAGAAGGATCGGGCGCTGGCCCGCCGCTTCCAGAAGATCGATATCGTCGAGCCTACCGTGGGCGAGACCTACGAGATCCTGCAGGGCCTGAAGTCCAAGTACGAGCTGCACCACAGCGTGACCTACTCCGACGAGGCGCTGCAGGCTGCAGTGGACCTGTCGGTGAAGCACATCGGCGACCGCCTGCTGCCGGACAAGGCCATCGACGTGATCGACGAGGCCGGTGCCCGCCAGCGCCTGCTGCCGGAAGGGCAGCGCAAGGAGCTGATCGACGTCGAGGAAGTGGAGGCGATCGTGGCCAAGATGGCGCGCATCCCGACCAAGCAGGTCAGTGCCACCGACAAGGACGTGCTGCAGCATCTGGAGCGCAACCTGAAGATGGTGATCTTCGGCCAGGACCCGGCCATCGAGACGCTGTCCTCGGCGATCAAGCTGGCCCGTTCGGGCCTGGGCAATCCGGAAAAGCCGATCGGCAACTTCCTGTTCGCCGGCCCGACCGGTGTCGGCAAGACCGAGGTGACCAAGCAGCTGGCGCTGCAGCTGGGCATCGAGCTGGTCCGCTTCGACATGTCCGAGTACATGGAGCCGCATTCGATCAGCCGCCTGATCGGTGCCCCTCCGGGCTACGTCGGCTTCGACCAGGGTGGCCTGCTGACCGAGAAGATCGTCAAGACGCCGCACTGCGTGCTGCTGCTGGATGAGATCGAGAAGGCGCACCCGGACATCTTCAACATCCTGTTGCAGGTGATGGACCGCGGCGTGCTGACCGATACCAACGGTCGCGAGGCCAACTTCAAGAACGTGGTGCTGGTGATGACCACCAATGCCGGCGCGGCGCAGGCCTCGCGGCGCTCGATCGGCTTCACCAAGCAGGACCATGCCACCGACGCGATGGAGACCATCCGCCGCAGCTTCACCCCGGAGTTCCGCAACCGCCTCGATGCGGTGGTGCAGTTCCAGGCGCTGGGCTTCGAGCACATCCTGCGCGTGGTCGACAAGTTCCTGATCGAGCTGGAAATGCTGCTGCAGGACAAGCACGTCAGCCTGTCGGCCACGCCAACTGCACGCGACTGGCTGGCCCACCACGGCTTCGACCCGCTGATGGGTGCGCGTCCGATGGCCCGCGTGATCCAGGACAGGATCAAGCGTCCGCTGGCCGACGAGCTGCTGTTCGGCAAGCTGGTCAACGGCGGCAAGGTGAGCATCGATGTGCGCGACGACGAGCTGGTGGTCGAAACCCAGGCCGAACCGGAGCGCCTGCTGCCGGTCACGGTGGAATGAACTGACCCCCGGCCGGTTTCGGCGGACCTGAAATGACAAGGGCGGCTTCGGCCGCCCTTGTCATGTGCGCCGTCAGCGGCTGCGCTGGCGGGCTTTCTTCTTGAAGGTTGCCTCGTCGACTGGCTCGATCTGCGACACGATGCAGCGGCTGGAATCGGTGTTCAGCTGGCTGCGGCCGGCAGCGCACAGCAGGCCCTGCTGGCCGTCCGTGGCGAAGCTCAGTTTCCGCGAGTAGCCTGCCGCCGAGCAGTCGTCCTGGAAATGCACGACGTAGTGGTCCTGGCCATTGCGCAGCAGGACGTTGCGCGAGGCGCCGGCGCGCACCAGTTGCTGGTCGCTGCCCAGCTGGACGCAGTCACTGGGGGTGGAAAGGGTGTCGGCGGCGTGCACGGGCGCTGCGCTGGCGGACACGGCAAGGGCGACGAGCAGAACGGTCAGCGGGAGCATGTTCATGGCAGGGCAGGGGGATGGCGATCCGGACTGGACCGGGTCCCACGATGCCGCTACGGATGCAGATGCGAATCTGCCGCAAGCAGGGCTGACCGACGTCACGGTGAGTTCGGTCACGATGACCTCCGGCAGGGCCGGATTGCAGGCATGACAAAAGGCCAGCAACCAGGGCTGGCCTTGTCGAAGTGGCGCAGCGCGCCGACCGCTTACTTCATGCGGTAGGTGATACGACCCTTGGTCAGGTCGTACGGGGTCATTTCAACCTTGACCCGGTCACCGGTGAGGATGCGGATGTAGTTCTTGCGCATGCGGCCGGAGATGTGGGCGATGATTTCGTGCCCATTTTCCAGACGAACGCGGAAAGTGGTGTTCGGCAGCGTCTCGCTGACGGTGCCCTCGAACTCGATGGAATCGTCTTTCGACATGTAGTCCTGTGCGGTTCAGAAAACGGCCACGCTGGGCCTAAGGCGCGGTATTTTACGCGTGACCGGCGCTGCTTGCAAAGTTTGTGTTAACCCCCTGCCAAATCCCGTGCCGGCAGGCGTCCCACCGCCCGCGTCCAAGGTCCTTCACGGCCGTCATGGCGCACGGCCTGGCGCACGTGCTGCAGGAATTCCGCGCGCGGCAGGTGTTCGGCGCCCATCCGCAGCAGGTGCGGATTTTCCACCTGGGCGTCGATCAGCTCCCAGCCCCAGCCGTGAATCGTGGACGCCAGTGCCGCCAGCGCGATCTTGGAACCACCGCTGGCGCCACTGAACATGCTCTCGCCGAAGAACATCGACCCGATGGCCACCCCGTAGATGCCGCCGACCAGCGACTGACGGTCCCAGACTTCGAACGAATGGGCGAAGCCGAGGTCGTGCAACTGGCTGTAGGCCTCGACCATCGCCGGGCTGATCCAGGTGCCGTCCTGGCCGGGCCGAGGTGCCGCCGCACAGGCGCGCATCACCTGGCTGAAGGCGGTGTCGGCGGTGACCTCCCAAGTGCTGCCGCGCAGCTGGCGGCGGAAGCGGCTGGACAGGTGCACGCCATCGGTGCGGAACACCATGCGCGGGTCGGGCGACCACCACAGGATCGGCTCGCCCTCGCTGAACCACGGAAAGATGCCGCCGGCGTAGGCGTTGAGCAGGCGCGCTGGATGCAGGTCGCCGCCCACGGCGAGCAGGCCGTCGGGCTGGCGCAGGGCGGTCTCGGCCGGAGGGAAGGCAGCGTCCGGCGCATCGGCCAGGCGCCAGGGCAGCTGGCGGGTCATGCCGGCATTGTAGTCGTCGCGGCCCCGCGCGAATGCCGCGGTAGCTGCCAACCTTGGTTGGCTGGTCACCCGTCCGCGCGAAATGGGCTGTGCCCCAGCAGCTCCTGCCGGTACCGACGCACATCACGCCGTTCCTGCCGGCACCACTCCTGCAACGCCTCGGAGAAATCCGCGTCGGCCACCCAGTGCCGGCTGCGTACCAGCGTCGGCAGGAAGCCTCGCGCCAGCTTGTGCTCGCCCTGTGCGCCCGGCTCGAAACGGCTCAGCCCTTCGCGCAGGCAGTATTCGATGCCCTGGTAGTAGCAGGCTTCGAAATGCAGGCCGGGCAATGTGGCGCCGCCCCAGTAGCGACCGTACAGCGTGTCACCACCGCGCAGGCAAAGTGCGCCGGCGATTGGCTGGCCTTCCTGCTCGGCCAGGAACAGCACCAGCCCACGCCCCAATGAAATGGCCAGATGGCGCAGGAAAGCCTCGGTCAGCGCCGGGGCATTGCCGTATTCCAGGAAGGTCTGCAGGTAGAAGCGGTACATCGCCTGCAGGTCGGCGCGGCTGGCGTCGTCGCCATGCACCACGCGGAAGGTGATGCCCTGGCGGGCGACCTTGGCCCGTTCCTGGCGGATGTTCTTGCGGTGCTTGTGGTGCATCGCGCCAAGGAACTGGTCGAATGTCGCCCAGTCACCCGGGTTCTGCCACTGGAACTGCACGTCCTCGCGCAGCAGCCAGTCATCGCCGAACAGCGCCTCGTCCGCTGCGGTGTGGAAATTGATATGGGCCGATGACACGGCCAGTGCCGGCAGTGCATCGCGCAACGCCGACAGCAGCGTGGTGCGCTCTGAATCGTGACGGGCCAGCAGGCGCGGCCCGGTGACCGGCGAGTACGGCACCGCGCCCAGCCACTTCGGGTAGTAGTCGCGGCCGTGGCGGGCATAGGCGTTGGCCCAGGCGTGGTCGAACACGAACTCGCCGTGCGAATTGGACTTCAGGTAGCCGGGAATGGCGCCGACCAGCGTCCCGCCTTCCCACAGAGTGAAGTGCCGGGGCTGCCAGCCCCAGTCCTCGCGCAGGCAGCCGTGTTGTTCCAGGCCTGAGAGGAAAGCGTGGCTGACGAAGGGGTTGCGGCCGTCGTGCAGGGCATCCCAGTCGGTGGCGGGAATGGACTGCAGGGAGTCGAGGAAGCGGGGGGAGGGCATGGTTGGCAAGGATAAGTCAGGTGGATCGCGAACGGTGCTGGCGGGGGTGGGTTGGTTTGCTCTGCGGGGGCATGAGGAAAGTTTGAATTCTCCAACCGTGTGCATCTGGTGCGGAATCACCGGCGCACGGCTCGGCAGGGTGGCGGGGCGCTGCATGAGTGGCGCGCATCCAACCACATGGAGAAATGAACAATGAAGGGATTGAAGCTTGCTTCTGCCGTGGTCGCGTGTGGCTTGTTCTTTGTGTCACCTGTTTGGGCTTCTGGAGATCAGCCAGCAAAAGTGCTTGAGGATCCAAGTGCCTACGCGGAGGTGGTTGCGCTGTTGGAGCGTGAAGTTGGGAGCCAGTTGACGCGTCATTTGCAGGAGAGGGGTGAGCTGCGACACGTCAGCGTCAGCATCCGTCTCAATGCGAAGGCAAGATCAATGGTGATCAGCTTTGGGCCTGGATATCTTCCGGGCCCCGATCGGGGTTATGACGAACTCTTCCTGATTCCGATGGCGTCCTCGTTGAGGTTCTATGCCGAAAAGTCAGGACTGATTGTGAATGACATTGATTTCCTATTCGACGGAAAAACCCTTGAGGAGTACTACCCGGAGGATCTCGCCGTTCCGCCGCAGGCGCGGGCGAGATCGACGCATACCTCAGCTTTGGTATCAGCAAGCCATGGCTACATCAGTTTGCATCCCAGCAGAGAATGGAAGTTTCAGCGCCCAGCGCCTCTCGGCATTCAGGAAGACACGCTGAGTCCACTGTTTGGCGACGAACTGCAAGGATTGATCGAACAACGTAGCGGTTTGACCGTGCACCGGGCACGCAGCCGCTCCACGGAACTCCATCCGGAGTCCGGGAAGCCATGGGAGCACATGTCATCCCGCTACCACCTCAAGGCGCTTTTCCCCGAACGCACCGACATGTGGAATGAGTTTCCGAACAGCCCAGAGTCTGCTCGCGAAAAGGAAGAGGACATACGGGCTCGCCCCAACTACGCAAACCATCTGGGTGTGGATGTGATGCTGAGCCTGCACACCAATGGCAGCGATTCAGCCAGTCTGCGTGGAACCGAGGTCTACTATCATCAGGACAAACCGCAGGACAAGGCGCTGGCGGATAGCATTCTCTGTGGGATGCGTGAAATCATCCGAGCGCAACCGGGTTATCGGGATTTCCCGATTCGCGAGAGTTCGACCTCGGCCAGGCACGGCGAGAACCGCATTGGGACGATGCCCTCGGTGATCATCGAAACCGCCTACCACTCCAATCCTGACGATGTGGCTGCCTTGCAGGACCCCGTCTTCCGCTCGGCCTCCATGAAAGGGGTGGAGAAGGGCTATCGCCTGTGGGCACAGGACAAGGCTTGTGAGCCTTTGATGCTCCACCCCATCCCCGATGTCGAGGTTCCGCTGCAGGCGATGCGCGAGCTGACAGTGGCTTTCGCGGGCAATCCCCAGTACCCCCTGGAGCTTGAAGTGGTCGTGGCAGATTGTGATCGGCCCGGATACTGCACGCCGTGGAAGGGCCGCTTTGAGGATCCGGATGCGCCGGTGAAGTTCGGAGTGAGCTGCTCCTCCACGGAGCCCGGCTCAGTCCGCTGGAATGTCCTGATGCGCGATGCGGACGATGTCGTCGCGGCGCCGGTGGCGTTCACCCAGTCCTGTGTCCGGGCCTGAGTGGTGCCTGGAGCGGGTAGTGGGGTTGCGAAAACGGGCGCTTGCGCGCCCGTTTTCCTTAGTCGAGCATGGCTCGACTCTACAGAAGCAGGTTCGCTTCTCAGCTGGCCTTCCCCTGCGCGTCCAGGTAGCGCTCGGCGTCCAGCGCGGCCATGCAGCCGAAGCCGGCCGAAGTGATCGCCTGGCGGTAGTGCTGGTCGGCCACATCACCGGCGGCGAACACGCCTTCCACCGAGGTCTGGGTGGCGTTGCCGCCCAGGCCCGAGCGGATTTCCAGGTAGCCGTTGTTCATCGCCAGCTGGCCGTCGAACAGGGTCGTGTTCGGATGGTGGCCGATGGCCACGAAGAAACCGTGGGCGTCGATGTCGCGGGTGCTGCCGTCCAGGGTGGACTTCACGCGCACGCCGGTCACGCCGGCGTCGTTGCCCAGCACTTCCTCCACCTGGTGGTGCCAGACGGTCTCGATCTTGCCCTCGGCCACCTTCCTGAACAGCTTGTCCTGCATGATCTTTTCCGCCTTCAGGGTGTCGCGGCGGTGGACCAGGTAGACCTTGCGGGCGATGTTGGACAGGTACAGCGCCTCTTCCACGGCGGTGTTGCCGCCGCCGACCACGACCACGTCCTGGTCGCGGTAGAAGAAGCCGTCACAGGTGGCGCAGGCGGAGACGCCGCGGCCCTTGAAGGTCTCTTCAGTCGGGATGCCCAGGTACTTGGCGGTGGCGCCAGTGGCGATGATCAGCGCGTCGCAGGTGTACTCGTGGCTGTCGCCGATCAGCTTGAACGGGCGCTGCGACAGGTCGGCGGTGTGGATATGGTCGAAGATGACCTCGGTCTCGAAGCGCTCGGCGTGCGCCTGCATGCGCGCCATCAGGTCCGGGCCCATCAGGCCGTGGGCGTCACCCGGCCAGTTGTCCACCTCGGTGGTGGTCATCAGCTGGCCACCCTGCTGCAGGCCGGTGATGACGACCGGCTTCAGGTTGGCACGGGCGGCGTAGACGGCGGCGGTCCAGCCGGCCGGTCCGGAACCGAGGATGACGAGGCGCTGGTGGCGGGAGGGCAGGCTGGTGCTCATGTAAACTCGCGAAAAGGTAGATGGGGCAAGGCGCTGGCGACGTTTGCGCAGCATCCTCGGCAGGTCATAGAGTGGCGGCTGGGGCAGGGCGATTCAAGCCGATGAACAGAACGCCGTCATCCAGCGGTGGTTCCGGGCCCCGGATTGCCCTGTCGGGCGTCGCATAACTGAAAACTGACGCCGTCTCATTTATTATCAATCACTAACAGCGCATTCCAAAGGTATGGTCTAAGGTGGCGAAGCAGGTCCCCGAACGCTCCAAGTCCGACGACAGCAAGGCGTCACGTCGCACGGCCGCGGCGGCGACGACCGACAATCCACGCCGCCAGCGCCTCTGGCGCGACCTGGGCCTGATCGCCATCGCGCCGGCCCTGCTGTATCTGGCGGCCAGTCTTTTCACCTATTCAGCGACTGATCCGGGCTGGTCGCATACCGGCAGCGTGGTCGCGCCAGTGCACAACCTGGGTGGCCGCGCCGGCGCCTGGATCGCCGACGTGCTGCTGCAGCTGTTCGGCTACATCGCCTTCCTGTTGCCGGTGGTGCTCGGCGCGTTGGCGTGGATCGCCATGTTCGGCCTCAAGCGCGAGAGCAAGGGTGACAACGATCTGGACCCGGCGCTGCGCCTGGTTGGCCTGGTCGGCTTCCTGATTGCCGGCACCGGCTTCCTGCACGTGCGCCTGTTCAGTGGCGACGTCTCCAGCGCTGGCGGCATCCTCGGCAAGCTGGTGGGCAATTCGCTCACGGTGGGCTTCGGCGCGCTGGGCGCCAACCTGTTCGTGCTGGTATTGCTGCTGGCCTCGATCACCCTGGCCACCGGGCTGTCCTGGTTTACGGTGATGGAGAAGATCGGCCGTGGCGTGATGTCGCTGGCGCCGTTGCTGGAACGCAAGAAGGAAGAAGTCACCGAGTGGAAGCAGACCCGGGTGATGCGCGAGGAGCGCCAGGAAGTGCGCAAGGCCGACGCCGAGGTGCGCGCCAAGCGCGAGCCGGTGAAGATCGAGCCGCGTCCGGAGCCGGTGATCGAGAAGAGTGATCGGGCCAAGCGCGATACCCAGATTCCGATGTTCCGTGGCGTCAACGGCGATGGTTCCGACCTGCCGCCGCTGGCGCTGCTGGATGATCCCAAGCCGCAGCCGAAGGGCTACGACGAAGAAACGCTGGAAACGCTGTCGCGGCAGATCGAGTTCAAGCTGAAGGACTTCCGCATCGATGCGCAGGTGGTCGGCGCCAACCCTGGCCCGGTCATCACCCGCTTCGAGATCGAGCCGGCACCGGGCATCAAGGTCAGCCAGATCAGTTCGCTGGACAAGGACATCGCGCGCGGCCTGTCGGTGAAGTCGGTGCGCGTGGTCGACGTCATCCCGGGCAAGTCGGTGATCGGCCTGGAAATTCCCAACGTCACCCGCGAGATGATCTTCCTGTCCGAGCTGCTGCGCTCGAAGGAATATGACAAGTCGGCCAGCGTGCTGACCCTGGCGCTGGGCAAGGACATCGCCGGCCGCCCGACCGTGGCCGATCTGGCGCGCATGCCGCACTTGCTGGTGGCCGGTACCACCGGTTCGGGCAAGTCGGTGGCGGTCAACGCGATGGTGCTGAGCCTGCTGTTCAAGGCCTCGCCGAAAGACCTGCGGATGCTGATGATCGACCCGAAGATGCTCGAGCTGAGCGTCTACCAGGGCATTCCGCACCTGCTGGCGCCGGTGGTCACCGACATGAAGGAGGCCGCCAACGGCCTGCGCTGGTGCGTGGCCGAGATGGAGCGCCGCTACAAGCTGATGAGCGCGGTGGGCGTGCGCAACCTGGCCGGCTTCAACAAGAAGGTGAAGGAAGCCCAGGACGCCGGCCAGCCGCTGATGGACCCGCTGTTCAAGCCGAACCCGGAGCTGGGCGAGGCACCGCGTCCGCTCGAAACGCTGCCGTTCATCGTCATCTTCATCGACGAATTCGCCGACATGATGATGATCGTCGGCAAGAAGGTGGAAGAGCTGATCGCGCGCCTGGCGCAGAAGGCGCGTGCGGCCGGCATCCACCTGATCCTGGCCACGCAGCGCCCGTCGGTGGATGTGATCACCGGCCTGATCAAGGCCAACATTCCGACCCGTATCGCCTTCCAGGTCAGCTCCAAGATCGACTCGCGCACCATTCTCGACCAGTCCGGCGCGGAGACCCTGCTCGGCCACGGCGACATGCTGTACCTGCCGCCGGGTACTGCGCTGCCCGAGCGCGTGCATGGTGCGTTCGTGTCCGACGACGAAGTGCATCGCGTGGTCGAGCACCTCAAGGCGATGGGCCCGGCCGACTATGTCGACGGCGTGCTGGACGAAGTGCAGACAATGGGCGACGGCGTGGTCGTCGGCGCCACTGGCCTGCCCGAGACCAGTGCGGCCGGCGACGAGTCCGACCCGTTGTATGACGAAGCGCTGCGGGTGGTCACCGAGACCCGTCGTGCATCGATTTCCGGCGTGCAGCGCCGGCTGAAGATCGGCTACAACCGTGCAGCGCGACTGATCGAGGCCATGGAAGCGGCCGGCGTGGTCAGCCCGCCCGAGCACAACGGCGACCGCACGGTGCTGGCACCGCCGCCGCCGAAGTAAGACCCGACGTATCCCCCACGACGTCCAAGGAACCGACGCATGCTTCACCCCGTACCAAGCGCGCTGGCGCTGGCAGCCCTGATGGCTGCCGGCCCGGCACTGGCAGAAACCGCCACCTCCGCGCCCGCCACGGCGCCGCCATCCACCAGCGGCGATACCGAAGCCAGCAATAATTTCAGCATTGTCCGTTACCGCGCCGACTACCAGGTGCGGCCCGATGCGGGCAATGTGCAGACCGAAACCTACGAAGTCCTGCTCAAGACCAAGGCCTCCGTCGAGCAGTTCAGCCAGGTGCGGCTGAGCTACAGCGAGAAGATGGAAACGCTGGAAGTGCTCGGCGCCTACACCATCACTGCCGACGGCCAGCGCCGCGACGTTCCGGCCGACCGTATCTACACGCAGGAGAGCTACTCCAGCGCTTCGGCGGCGATGTATGCCGACCGCAAGGTGCGGGTGATCGTGTTCCCGAACCTGGCCCCGGGCACGCGCCTGTACTACCAGGTGCGCCGCACCCAGGCCACGCCGTACTTCCCGGGCTATTTCGGCCTGTGGGAGACCTTCAACGTCTTCACCGAGTACGAGGACGCCGAGGTCACCCTGAGTGCGCCGGCCAACCTGCCGATGTTCGTCGACAGCCGCGGCGTGCAGGGCAGTGACCGGCCGACAGTGAAGAATGGCCAGGCGCAATGGCGCTGGCGCTACCAGCGCCGCGAGGCGATGCCGGCGCAGAACTGGTCGGCGGCGGGCTGGGAGTTCGGCCCGAACATCATGGCCAGCACGTATCGTGACTGGTCGCAGATGGGGCGCGCCTACCAGCTCAAGGCGGGCCCGGCGGCCGAGGTGACCCCGGCGCTGCAGGCGCTCGCTGATGAGATCACCGCCGGCATCAGTGACCGCCGCGAGCAGGCTGACGCGCTGTATCGCTGGGTGGCGCAGAACATCCGCTATGTGGCGGTGTACCTGGGCAACGGCGGCCTGGAGCCGAACAGCGCGCAGAGCATCCTCGACAACCACTACGGTGACTGCAAGGACCATGTGACGATCCTCGAGGCGCTGCTGGCGGCCAAGGGCATCGCCAGCTCGCCGGTGCTGATCGGTGCGGGGGGCGGCCCGACGCTGCCGAAGATTCCGGTGCTGGGCCGCTTCAACCACGCCATCACCTACATCCCCGAGTTTGATCTTTACCTGGATTCGACTACCGCGTGGGCGCGCTTCGGGCAGTTGCCGGAAGGTGACCTGGGTGCGCCGGTGATGCGTACCCGTGATGCCACGCTGGCGCGTACCCCGGCCAACACGCCGGAGCGCAATGCCACCTCGATGGAAGTGCGATTCACCTTCGACGCCGACGGCAACCTGCGCGGCGAGACGATTCCGAAACTTGGCGAGAACGCCGAGATCGGCATGCGTGCGCAGTTCTCCCAGCTCAACGCGCAGAACCGTGCGCGCGCTGAAGAGCAGATCATGGCCTCGTCCGGTTTCGATGGGCGAGGGCAGCTGCAGATCCAGGGCGTGCCGGTCGACCTGACCCGGCCGTTCGGCTACCGCATGGCCTTCCAGGCTGAGGATTACGCCGACTTCAGCGTGGCCGGCGGCATGGCCGTGCCGGACCCGCCGGGTGGCGAGTCGGTGCGTGGCTTGTACGCCACCGCCTCGGCGCCGGCCAACGAGACGCCGTTCTACTGCAATGCCAGCCTGCGCGAGGAAACCTATCGCCTGCAGTTCCCGGCCAATGCGCCGATCATCGCCATTCCGGCCAGCCAGCGCTTTGCCAATGCCGCTGGCGAATACCGGGTGGACTGGAGCCGCGAGGGCCAGGACGTGATCGTGCACCACCGCTTGCGGCAGAACGCGGTGCGTGGGCCGGAGGCGCTGTGCCAGCCGCAGGACTACCCCGCGTTCCGCGCGCTGTACCGCGAAGTGCGTCGCGGCTTCCGCGGCCAGGTGCTGTACGGCAAGCTGCCGGCATCTGGCGGCTGAATCGCCGATGGACGTTCAGGGCGGCATAATGTCGCCCTGATCGCCCATTCATCTTTCTCCGGGCACACTGGCAACCACCTTTCCTGGCGCCCGCGCCCACAGGATTTCCGCATGAACTTCCGCTTCCGCCGTTTCCTTGCCACCACCACGCTGGCCGTGGCCTGCGCCGCCGCCGGCAGTGCCTGGGCTGGCGCTCGCGATGACCTGAAGACCTTCACCAGTGGCCTGAAGGGCCTGGACGGACAGTTCAGCCAGCAGGTGTTCGATAGCCGCGGCAAGGTGAAGGAATCGACCAGTGGCCGCGTGGCCCTGTCGGCGCCGCGCCTGTTCCGCTGGGAATACGTGCGCCCGCACGAACAGCTGATCGTGGCCGACGGCAAGAAGGTCTGGATGTACGAGCCGGACCTGGAGCAGGCCACCGTGCGCGAGCAGGGCAAGGAAGAACAGAACAGCCCGCTGACCGCGCTGATCAACCCGGCGCTGCTGGAACAGCAGTACGACGTCAGCGAAGAGGCCGCGCAGCGCGACGGCCTGCAGTGGCTGTCGCTGTCGCCGAAGCGCGAGACCGAAGCCAGCTTCCAGTACGCCGCGCTGGGCTTCAATGCGCAGGGCCTGGCCAAGATGGAAATCACCGACGCCGTCGGCCAGCGCACCGTGATCAGCTTCAGCGGCTGGAAGCGCAACCCGGGCTTTGCGGCTGGCACCTTCAGCTTTACGCCGCCGAAGGGCACCGACGTCATCGGTAATTGATCGGGGAAGCCGGGCATGGCCCGGCGCTGCCTGCTCCGGTGGGTGTCAACCGGCACCGCCTTGGTGGGTGTCAACCTTGGTTGACGCAATTTTGATCTGCCGGCCAGCGGCCGGCACTACCGGAATCGTCGTCACCCTGTCGCGGTACAATGTGCGGGTGGCAAGACATCGTTCAACTTCCTTCCCCGGCCCCGATCTGCTGAGCGTAGATCGGGAACATCTGCGCCCGCTGGCCGAGCGTATGCGCCCGCGCACCCTCGACGAAATGGTCGGGCAGAAGCGCCTGCTGGCGCCGGACAGCGCATTGCGCCGTGCAGTCGAATCCGGGCGTGTGCACTCGATGATCCTTTGGGGGCCGCCGGGCTGCGGCAAGACCACGCTGTCGCTGCTGCTGGCCGAGTACTCCGATGCCGAGTTCCGTGCCATCTCCGCCGTGCTGTCCGGGCTGCCGGAAGTGCGTCAGGTGCTGGCAGAGGCCGCACAGCGCTTCGCCGAGGGCCGGCGCACCGTGCTGTTCGTGGACGAGGTGCACCGCTTCAACAAGGCGCAGCAGGATGCGTTCCTGCCGCACATCGAGCGCGGCACGATCCTGTTCGTCGGTGCCACCACCGAGAATCCGTCGTTCGAGCTGAACTCGGCGCTGCTGTCGCGTTGCCGCGTGCACGTGCTGGAAGCGGTATCACCAACCGATATCGTCGAAGCGCTGGAACGTGCGCTGGGCGACCGCGAACGCGGCCTTGGCGAGGAGGGCATCGAGGTTGCGCCCGAGCTGCTGCTGGAAATCGCCACTGCCGCTGATGGTGACGTGCGCCGCGCACTGACCCTTCTTGAAATCGCCGCCGAACTGGCGGGCGGGGAGGGCGGTCGCATCACGCCGCAGACCCTGACCCAGGTGCTGGCCGATCGTACCCGCCGCTTCGACAAGGGCGGCGAGCAGTTCTACGACCAGATCTCAGCACTGCACAAATCCGTGCGCAGCTCCAACCCCGATGCTGCGCTGTACTGGCTGACCCGCATGCTGGACGGCGGTTGCGATCCGTCCTATCTCGCGCGCCGGCTGACCCGCATGGCCATCGAGGACATCGGCCTGGCCGATCCGCGCGCGCAGAGCATGGCGCTGGAAGCCTGGGACATCTACGAGCGGCTCGGTAGCCCGGAAGGCGAGCTCGCGTTCGCCCAGCTGGTGCTGTACCTGGCCAGCACCGCCAAGTCGAACGCGGGCTACGCCGCGTTCAACCAGGCCAAGGCCGACGTGCGCCAGAGCGGTACCGAAGAGGTGCCCCTGCACTTGCGCAATGCGCCAACCAAGCTGATGAAGGAGCTGGGCTATGGCGCCGAATACCAGTACGACCATGATGCTGAAGGTGGCATCGCGCTGGACCAGACCGGCTTCCCGGATGCGATGGGCGAACGGGTGTACTACAACCCGGTGCCGCGGGGCCTGGAGATCAAGCTGAAGGAAAAGCTTGATCGCCTGCGCGCCGAGCGTGAAGCGGCGAGGGCCGCAAAGGGCCGTTGAGTCGGCTTATGTAGCGTCGAGCCACGCTCGACTCCGCTCTGGACCGATCCAGCAGCACCTGCGGAAACAGCAGCCGAGCAGGGCTCGGCTCTACAGGGGTAATCGCAGTCGAGTGTGGTTCGTCACCACATTGTCCTGCGGGCGCTCCTTTGGCACACTGCGCGGCTACTTTTTCAAGGATTGATGCCGTGCAGGAAATGATTCTGCCGTTGAAGCGTTACGCCCAGTTCGAGGGCCGTGCCAACCGTCGCGAATACTGGATGTTCCAGCTGTTCCTGTTGATCGTCTCGGCCGTCCTGATGGTGCCGCTCATCGCCGGGTTGGTGATGCAGTCCGATGTGCTGGGCATCGCGTCGATCATCCTGTTCGTCGTGTTCTGGCTGGCGACGTTCGTGCCGGTCATCGCCGTCACCGTGCGCCGCCTGCACGACTGCAACCAGTCGGGCTGGATGTACCTGCTGGCCTTTGTTCCGTTCGGTGGCCTGGTGATCTTCGTGTTCGCGCTGCTGCCGGGCACACCGCAGGAGAACGTCTACGGCCCGGTGCCTGCGGGGCCGTGAGACTGCGTGAGTCGAGAATGGCTCGACTTCTACAGGGCGGGAAAACGAAGCCGGCGTTTCGCCGGCTTCCTTCTTACTTGATGCTGCAGTCGCCGAAGGACAGGTAATCCGTTCCCGAGCTGAACTGCAGCGTGCAGCTTGCGGTGAAAGTCGCGCCTTCTTCCAGTGCGCCCAGCTTGGCCGCCTGCTGTTCGTCGTCGCTGGTCAGCCGGGCCAGGACATTGCCCTGGTCGTCGCCGGCCTCGATCAGCGGCTCGCCCGCCAGGTTGCTGGAGACACCCAGGGCCACGGCAGTGAATGTCACCGTCTGGTTGAGTTCGTCCATGCCCAGAGACGAATTGCCGGCCTCTTCAAAGGCCTGGTAGAGCGTTGGCAGGTCCTGTGCGGCATGGGCGGCCAGTGGCGCAAGGAGGCCGAGGGAAAGGGCGATCAGGGCGGTGCGCTTCAAGGTGTTCTCGCAGTCACGGGATTCATTCCCGTGGATGGTGGTCAGTAGATCCACGCCATGCGTGGATGGGTTTGGCAAAGGACAGGGCGCGGCCGGCGGCTCGATTGCCCATCCATCCGCAGCCCTGCGAGGGAAGGGCGCTCCTGCGCCCCGCTGTCCGGCAAAATAGTGGATCCGGTGTTTCCGGCGCAACCGGGAAAATGAACGCATCGCACGCGTGATACACAGTGTGACGTTTGATCGATGTGATAATCATTCGCGTTTAAGGTAGACTGCGGTCCCCTGTGAACCGGCGGCCATCGGCCGCTTCTGCCGCCGCTGATGAAGCATTTCGTCCCGCCTTTGCGCCGTGGTCCACTGGCCCGCGGCATGGCCGCCCTGTTGATGGGGGTCCTGATGGCCACGCCCTACGCCCATGCGCAGCAACGCAATCCGCTGCAGAAGATCGGCCACACCGTGCTGGACGAGCCGGCGGCCAGCTATCGCTTTGAACGTTTCGTGGTGGACAGCCCGGACCAGCAGCGCCGTTGGCGGGTGAACCTGGCGATTCCGGCCAGGGCCGGCAAGACCCCGTCCCCGGTGCTGTACGCGCTGGATGGCAATGCCGTGGCCATGGTGCTGGACCAGCCGCTGCTGGCCGAGCTGGCCGCGCGCAAGGCGCCGCCGGTACTGGTGCTGATCGGCTACGACAACGAGCTGCGCATCGATTCCAAGGCGCGTACCTTCGACTACACCGCGTGGATCGACCGTGCCGACGACGAGAGCGGCACGACCCAGGCCGTCGGCGGCGGCGCTGCGGCTTTCCTGGATGTGATCGAGCGCCGCATCAAGCCGGAAGTCGAGCGACGCGCACGCATCGATACGCAGCAGCAGGCGCTGTGGGGCCATTCGCTGGGCGGGCTATTCGTGCTCAATGCGCTGTACACGCGACCTGCCGCGTTCCAGTCCTATCTGGCAGCCAGTCCGTCGCTGTGGTGGAGCCAGGGCGCGGCGCTGGGTGATCCGGAGCAGCAGTTCGTGCAGAACGTGCACGGCCAGCCGGCAAAGCTCTGGTTGATGCTGGGCGGTGCCGAGCGTGTTGGTGATCGTGGCAAGCGTGACATGAGCAACCCACGGGTGGTCGCGCATCTGCGCCGCATCGGTGGCGCCACGCCGGATGCGGCGATGCAGTTGTCAGAACGGTTGGCCAAGGTGCCGGGCCTGAGCGTGCAGTACCGCGAGTTCCCGGGGCTGGGACACGGCCCGATGCTGCCGGCCTCGTTCCACGCTGCGCTGCATGAACTGTATGGCGTGTCCGACCGCAGCGCCGGCGACGGCGCGCCCAGTGGCGGGGACAGTGCCGCCGAATGAATGCCTTCGCACGCCATGCCGTGCGACCCCACTACCCAGGCGAGGCTGCCGGCGTGCAGCGGCCCAGGCAACCGATGAATCCCGCGCCACGCGGCGCGGCCTACGTGTGCAAGGAGCCTGCCATGTCGTTCCGTCCGTCTTTCCGCCTCACCTCTCTCGCCGCCGGCCTGCTGCTGGCGGTGGCCGCCACCGCCCAGCCGGTGTTCGACCAGCCGGCCAACGCCACCTTCAAGGGTGAGGTTGTCTCGCGCGGTGAGAACGTGGTGCCCGGCAGCACTGCCGACGTAGTTGGTCGTGGCTTCGTGCCGGGCCAGAAGGTCAGCCTGCTGCGTGGCGACAGCGTGCTCAACACGCAGCCGCTGGAGGTCGATGCCGATGGCAACTTCAAGACCCAGCTGAGCATTCCGGCCGATGCGGTGCCGGGCACCCACCCGGTGGTGGTGCGCGCCAGCCAGCCGGCTGCGGCCACGGTGCTGAAGCTGCGCGTGTCGCCGCAGCTGCCGCTGTCCGGCCAGGCGCAGTTCGCCACCCAGTCCAACAAGCTGGTGCCGGGCCTGTACCAGTCCGTTTACAGCGCCGCCAGCAATGCGGTGTTCGTGACCTCGGCGGTGGGCCGTCCGCCGGTGACCCAGTCGCAGTTGCTGAAGCTGGACCCGAAGTCGCTGAAGGTGACCAGGGCGATCACCCCGGCGCAGGTGCCGGGCAGCACCAACGGCGCGGTCTATGCGGTCTACGGTGTGGGCGTGGATGACATCAATGGCAATGTCTGGGTGACCAATACCCGCCAGAATTCGATTGCGGTCTATCGCCAGAAGGACCTCTCGCTGGTCCACCAGTTCCCTGTCGACACCGTGCCGCATGCGCGCGACGTGGTGGTCGATGGCACCCACGGCAAGGTGTTCGCTTCGGCCACGGGTGAGGACCACCTGTCGGTGTTCGATGCGAAGACGTTCAAGGAGCTGCCGCCGGTGACGCTGGAATCCGGCGTGGACGACGGCAAGTTCACCCCGATGAGCCTGGTGCTGGACGAGAAGGGCGGCAAGCTGTTCACCGTCAGCATCGGCACCCCGGAGGCGGCAGTGATCGATGTGGCCAGCGGCAAGGTCGAGAAGGTCATCGATCTGGGCAATTCGATCAGTGCCTCGGGCGTGGCCTTCGACGCGGCGCGCAACCGCCTGTACGTGGCCTCGCAGGGCACCGACAACCTGCTGATCGTCGACGTGGCCGCCGGCAAGGTGCTGCACGATGTGCCGGTCGGCGCCGGCGCGCTGAACGTCGCCTTCGATGATGCCTCCGGCCTGGCCTATGTCAGCAATCGCGGCGCCGGTACGGTCACCGTGGTGAACGGCGACGGCAAGGTGGTTGCCAACCTCGATGGCGGCACCCTTCCCAACCATGTGCGTGCCGATGGCAAGGGCAACGTGTTTGCGGTGAACAAGTCGCGTGGCGCCGAAGATCCGAAGGGTGACCGCATCACCCGCATCACCCCGAAGCAGTAAGTCACAGGGCAGGGCGGCCTGCACGTCGCCCTGCCAGCAAGGAGAACGAGCATGAACATCGCGTCCCGTCTGCGCCTGTGTGCGCTTCCGTTGGCTGTTTCGCTGGCGCTGTCTGCCTGCAGTGGCTCGTCAACGCCGTCGGATGGCCACAAGGCCGCCGAGCCGCCCGCCGCAACCGCCGCTGCGGACACCGCGTTGCCGGCAGGCTGGCAGCGCGTGGCCGGTGCCGAACTGCCCTCCGTGCACGGCCAGAAGGCCGTGCTGCCGGCCCAGGTGCATTCCGACGATGGCGCAGACGTCGAGGTTGCCGACACCAGCCGCATCATCGCCGGGGGCGACGACGTCATCGCAGTGATCGAGGCACTGGGCCTGGGCCAGCAGGTGTACGCGGCACCGACCAACACCACCACGCAGGCCGGCCTGGCCGCGCCGCACCAGTTCCTGTTCAACCGCACCACCGGCGTGGAGGGCGTGCTGAGCCTGCAGGGCTCGCTGTTCCTCGGCAACAGCCTGCGCCGCCACACCGAGCTGGCGAAAAAGCTGCGCGAGGTGGGCGAGCCGGCGGTGGTCATCGATGACCTGCAGCCGGCGCCGGACAAGGTGCGCAAGGTCGCCGCCGCACTAGGGCTGGCCGAAGCGGGGCAAACACTGGCCACGCAGGTGCAGCGTCAGCTCGACGAGGCTGCAGCGATTGGCAAGGGCCTGGGCCATGCACCACGAGTGATCCACGTCTCGGCCACCGGCGCCGGTGGCTCCCCGACCGTTGCCGGTGCCGACAGCGCCTCGGCGCAGTTGATCGCCCTGGCGGGCGGCATCAACATCGGTACCGAGGCCGGGGTGAAGAACTACTCGCAGCTGAGCAATGAGGGCGTGGTCGCGGCGGCACCGGAAGTGATCCTGGTGACCGAGCATGACCTGCAGCTGTTCGGCGGTGCCGAAGGCCTGTGGAAGGCGTACCCGACGCTGAAGCAGACCCCGGCTGGGCAGGCCAATCGGGTCTGGGTGATGCCGGATGTGCAGCTGAAGTACACCAGCGTGGGTTCTGGTGCGGGTGCGCTGGCGCTGGCCAAGGCCCTGGCGGCGTTGCCGAAGGCATGAGTCCGGCGGATCGGCGCCGCCGTCGCGGGCGGGCGATGTTGATGGTGGCGTTGCTGGCACTGCTGGGGGCAGTGCTGGCGTCGTTCGCCGTGGGTCCGTTGCGGTTGCCACCGCTGGAGGTGATGCAGGCACTGGCGGTGAAGCTGGGCCTGCTTGACCCACAGGCGGTCAGCAGCCGCGATCTGGCGGTGGTCTGGCAGCTGCGCATACCGCGTGCCCTGTTGGGCGCGATGGTCGGTGCGTCGTTGGCGATGGCCGGTGCCAGCCTGCAGGGCCTGTTCGGCAATCCGTTGGCCGACCCCGGCATCGTCGGTGTCAGCCAGGGTGCTGCGCTGGGTGCAGTGGCTGCCATTGTTCTCGGCGCTGCGGGTGCCGCCGGTTGGCTGGTGCCGGTTGCCGCCTTCGTCGGTGGCGCCCTGGCCATCGGTCTGACCTATGCGCTGGCGCGGCCGGGCAAGGGCAGTGGCAATGCGACGCTGCTGCTGGTCGGTATCGCGATGGCGGCCTTCTGTTCGGCGCTGATCGGTTTTCTCACCTATATCGCAAGCGAAAGCGAGCTGCAGTCGCTGGTGTTCTGGCAGATGGGCTCGCTGGCACGTGCCAACTGGGCCGACGTGGCCGCCGTGGTACCGCTGTTTGCCATCGGTGTGCTGGCGCTGCAACGATTGGCAACGCCGCTGGATATGCTGGCGCTGGGCGAGCGCCAGGCCCAGCATCTGGGGCTGGATGTGACCAGCACGCGGCGTCGACTGGTGGCGTTCAGCGCGCTGCTGGTCGGGGCGGCAGTGGCGTTTGCGGGCTCGATCAGCTTCGTCGGCCTGGTGGTGCCGCACGTGGCGCGCCTGCTGGTGGGTCCCGGCCATCGCTGGTTGCTGCCGTTGTCCGGCCTGCTGGGTGCACTGCTGATCGTGGTGGCGGATACGGCCGCGCGCACGCTGGACCCGCCCGCGGAGATTCCGCTGGGCCTGTTCTCGGCCGCGCTGGGTGCGCCGTTCTTCCTCTGGCTGGTGCTGCAGCAGCGCCGCAAGGCGGTGCCATGAGTGTGCTGCTGAAGCTGCACGATGTGGTGGTGCGCCGCCAGCAACGCGAGATCCTGCACGGCATTTCGCTGGCGTTCGAACCAGGTACGGTGACCGCACTGGTGGGCCCGAACGGTGCGGGCAAGTCCACGCTGTTGGCGGTCGCGGCCGGCGACCTGCGCGCCGATGCGGGCGAGGTGAGCCTGCTGGGCAGGCCGCTGGCCAGCTACAAGGCGGGGCCGCTGGCGCGCGAGCGCGCGGTAATGCCGCAGGAGCACGGCGTGCGTTTCGCCTTCAGCGTAGAGGAGGTGGTGGCGATGGGCCGGTTGCCACACCCGCCGGACCCGATCACGGACGATGCCCGGGTGGAAGCGGCCATCGATGCCGCCGAACTGCAGGCGCTGCGCCTGCGCGAGGTTCAGCAGCTCTCCGGTGGCGAGTCCGCCCGGACCACGTTCGCGCGCGTGCTGGCACAGGACACCCCATTGCTGCTGCTGGATGAGCCCACTGCTGCGCTGGACCTGCGCCATCAGGAGCGCACGCTGCGCAGCGTGCGTGCCTGTGCCGAAGCCGGTGCGTGCGTGATCGTGGTGCTGCACGACCTCAATCTGGCCGCGGGCTATGCCGACCGCATCGTGCTGCTGGAGCAGGGCAGGGTGGCGGCCGATGGCACGCCGTTGCAGGTGCTGACCGAAGACAACCTGCGGCGCGTCTACCAGCAGGACGTGGTGGTGCTGGAGCATCCGCGGCGCGGGGTGCCGCTGGTGGTGGTGGCCTGAGCGAAAGTCCGCCCGGTTGCTCCGGGTATCATGGCGGCTTCGTTTTCTTCAATGGACTGATGCCATGTTCCGCACCGTTACCCGCAGCGTGCTGCATGCCGCGATGATTGCTTCCGTTTACGCAGCCCATGCAGCGTCGACCTCCCAGGTTTCGCTGACCAACGCGGCCGAGAACGCCTCGCTGATCGAAACCCGGCATTCCAGTGGCGACGGTGCCACAGTGACGTCGATGAAGACGCAGTACTTTGCCAACGAGGAAATGTCGGTGAGCTGGGACGACCAGCAGGTGCTGGTGCTGTGCAGTGAAGCGGCGTATCTGCAGATTCCTGCCGCCAAGCTCAAGGCCGGAGCGCTGACTACCGAGCAGCGGCAGATGATCGTCTATCAGGCACTGATGTCCGGCTTGGGGGCTGTCGCGGGCGTTGCCGGGCCGGCAGGCGAGGTGGTGACCGTGGCGGATGACGGTAGCGAGACCCGCAGTGTTGGCGAGAACAGCTGGGCATACGGTATCGAGCGCTACGACGTGATCAGTCAGCGGCTGCCGGATGGTGCTCTTCGGGTCCGAACCCGTAAGACGGAAACCGTGAATACCACGCCGCCGGCGGGCCCGGACGACACATTCAGCACCGAGGATGATCAGGCGGCACGCCTGTCCGAGCTGGCGCCGGTGGGGAGCTGGATCGAGGTCGTGATTCATGGTGGCCCACGGCTGCCGCACGTGGACCCGGCGATTTCGTTGAAGGGCTGGATGTCGATGGGGGATGACCAGCCTGCAACAGTGGCCGAGGCGCGCAAGCTGCACGGCTGCAAGTGAGGGCTGCCAGGGGTCAGATCCCTTTGCCAGGGGCAAAGGGATCTGACCCCGATCGTTGTCGGCCTCATCGTTCCATTTATGTGCGCAATATTCACTTGCGCGCCAGATTGGCAGGTCTAGAATGCGCCCCATGAACCGGATGCCGCTCCTGAAGTTTTTCACCCTGACCCGCGCAAGTGCGGAACGGGCGTGTCTGCCTGGAGCTCCACAGGGCCGCTGAAGCGGCTATCGCTGGATCATCCACAGAGCGCCCTTCGGGGCGCTCTTTTCGTTTCTGCAGTTTCATTTCCCTAACCCGACGTACCGCAAGGAGAACGTGCCATGCACCAGATCGCCGAGACCGAACGCTAGCCGCGCACCCTGTCGCCAACCGGGGTGCGCGGCCCCCGTAGTTGGCTTTGCAGGAACCTATCTCATGAACACCCAAGTCCTTTCCCGCCGTCGCAACCTTGGCATCATTGCCCACATCGACGCCGGCAAGACCACGCTGACCGAACGCCTGCTGTGGAAAAGCGGCGAGATCCATCGCGTCGGCGAAGTGCACGACGGCAATGCGACCACCGACTTCTCGGCGATCGAGCGCGAACGTGGCATCACCATTGGCGCGGCCGCCGTGCAGGCGCAGTGGGCACCGCGTGATCTGCCGCCGCATCGGCTGACCCTGATCGACACCCCCGGCCACATCGACTTCGCCATCGAAGTCGAGCGATCCCTGCGGGTACTCGACGGCGCCGTGGCGGTGTTCTCGGCCGTGGATGGCGTGCAGCCGCAGTCCGAGACGGTGTGGCGCCAGGCGCGTCGCCATCACGTGCCGCTGATCGCTTTCGTCAACAAGATGGACCGCGTAGGCGCTTCGTTTGAACGCGTGCTGGTGCAGCTGCAGGACAAGCTGCGCGCGCGGCCGTGGGCGCTGGGCGTGCCGTTGGGCAGCGAAAGCGGCTTCAATGGCTGGGTCGATCTGGTCGATGAGCGCGTGCTGCAGTGGCAGGAGGACGGCGCAACCACGGTGACCCCGTGGGACGAAGCGGCGCGGGCCCAATGGCAGGCCCAGCGCGATGCGCTGGTCGAAGCTGTGGCCGATCATGACGAAGAACTGGCCGATGCCTGGCTGGAAGGTCGCGTGATCGATGCCGGGGCGCTGCGCGCGGCAATCCGCCGGGCGACGCTGGCAGGTGCAGGCGTGCCTGTGCTGGCCGGTGCTGCGTTCAAGGACAAGGGCATCGAGACGCTGCTGGATGCCGTGGTCGATTACCTGCCGTCGCCGCTGGATCGCCCTGCTGTCAGCGCCGAAAGCGATGAGGGCGAGGTGATGCTGCCGCCGGATCCGGACGGTCCACTGGCAGGCCTGCTGTTCAAGATCACCCACCAGCAGCACGGCGCATTGAGCTTCGTGCGGCTGTACTCGGGCACCTTGAAGGTGGGCGACGCGGTGGCCAGTTCGCAGCATCCGCAAGGGCGGCGTGTCAGTCGCCTGGTGCGGGTGCAGGCCGACCAGACCCATGACATCGAGCAGGCCGTGGCCGGTGACATCGTCGCGGTACTGGGCTGGAAGGATGCGGTCAGTGGCGAGACGCTGAGCAGCCGTGCGCAGCCGCTGCGCCTGGAGAACATCCAGGCTCAGGCGCCGGTGCTGGCCTGGCGGTTGGAGCCGGCGCGTGCGGCGGACCTGATCCGGATGGCGCAGGGGCTGGCCAGCCTGGCCCAGGAAGACCCCTCGTTCCGTGTGGAAACGGACCGGGAAACGGGTGAAACCCTGGTCTGGGGCATGGGCGAGCTGCACTTGGAAGTGATGGTCGAGCGCCTGCGCAGCGAATGGAAGGTCGAGGTGGCCGTAGGTGCGCCACGCGTGGCCTACCAGGAGACGCCGATGCGCCCGATGACCGGTGTCGTCGGGCGGCTGGTCAAGCAGACCGGTGGCCAGGGCCAGTTTGCGCATGTGGTGCTGGATGTGGCGCCGCGCGACAACGACCTTGTCGTGTTCAACGACCGCATCGTCGGTGGCGTGGTGCCGCGCAGCTTCATCGCAGCGGTGGAAAAGGGCGTGCGTGCCGCGCTGTCGGAAGGTCCGCAGGGTCATCCGGTGGTCGGCATCGAGGTCAGTCTTGTCGATGGCCAGACCCATGCCAAGGACTCTTCGGAGATGGCGTTCCATCGCGCAGGCGCCGAGGCGATCAAGGCGGCGCTGGCCGAGGGTGGAACGCAGCTGCTGGAGCCGGTGATGGCGGTGACGGTGCATTCGCCGTCGGCGTCGGTGGGTGATGTGGTCGGCGACCTCAACCGGCGCCATGGCCGCATCGCCCGCATCGAGGACCAGGACGGTCGTGCCGAGGTCAGTGGTTTCGCGCCACTGGCGCAGCTGGTGGGGTACACCACCTCGCTGCGTTCGCTCAGCCAGGGGCGGGCCAGCAGTGAGGCGCACCTGCACGGCTATGAGCCAGTACGCGCGGCATGAAGAAGGCAAGGGGGCCCGTTCGCGGGCTCCCCTTTTTTTGTCCGGGTTTCCGTATCCGCGCATGGCGTGGATCTACCGGGTGACCGGGTCGCGAGCTCTGCAGTAGATCCACGCCATGCGTGGATGGATCCGCACCGACACGGCAACATTGGCGCTGCATCGCACCAAATCTGTAGAAAAAGCTGGATTAAAGTGATGCCTCACGATAAATTGCGCACCCCCCGTTGCTCGCCGCCGCCCGCACCCCTCTCATGCGTGATGACAAAGACCCCGGAACCCTGGAGCTGACCCTGCCGCGCAAGCGCGGTCGTCCGCCCAAGTTCGGGTACGCGATGAGCGATGCGCAGCGGGCGGCGCGCTATCGTGCGCGCAGGGCGGGGCAGGCCAACCATGCCGACGTGCGTTCCTGCAGTGACATGGTGCTGCTGGACAAGATCCGTGCGGCGGTCAGTGCCCGCGACACCGAGCTGGCCGGTTTCCTGGTCCACGTACTCTGGCAGCGCTACCCCCTGCAGCTGAAATAGTTCGCCGGTGGGGTGGCCGTTGTCATCGAGCTTGTTGATAATGCGGGATTCAGGTTGTTCCCGCTGGCGCGCCCGGGATGGCAGGCGCGCATGATCGAACGGTTCCCAACATGACCACCACCAGCGACACCACCACCGAAGCGGCGCCGAGCGGCGCCCCCCTGTTCTATACCCGCCCGGTGCCGCTGCAGGCCGATGTGCATGCCGATCTGCGCATCCTGCCGGGCAAGCTCGAGTTCGCCGCCGGCAACAATGCCATTCCGCTGGTGCTGGGCGAGTTCTCGCTGGCCCTGCACCACTTCCCGATCCTGTTTGCCGGCCCGAGCGCGGTTCCGATGGCTGCCGTGGGCGTGTCCGACCAGAACCTGTTCATCAAGGATGGCCTGTGGGAAGACGAGGCCTATATTCCCGCCTACCTGCGCCGCCACCCCTTCATCTTCATCGACACCGGTGCGGAGAATGATTTCCTGCTGGGCATCGACGAGGAGAGCCCGCGCGTGGTCAAGGGTGGCGAAGAAGGCCAGCCGCTGTTCGTTGATGGCAAGGCCACCGAGATGGTGCAGCAGGCGCTGGAGTTCTGCGGCCAGTACACCCGCGAACACGAACAGACCCAGGCCTTCTCCAAGGCCCTGATCGACAACGGCCTGCTGGTCGAGCGCAACGCCACCGTGCGCACTCCGGATGGCCGCGAGTTCAACCTCAATGGCTTCCTGGTGGTGGACGTTGAGAAGTTCGTGGCGTTGCCGGAAGCGACCGTGGTCGAGTGGCACCGCAGCGGCTGGCTGGCGCTGATCCATCAGCACCTGATGTCGCTGGGTCGCTTCAATGACCTGACCCGTCGCCAGGTCGAGCGCCTGGCCGCGTGATCAAGGGGGTGGGCAGGGTTCCCGCGACGCGGGCGCCCTGTCCGGCCTGCAGTACGCCCAGCAGGCGCCGTGCGTCGGTCCAGTCCGGCGTGGCGTCCTGCGCCAGATCGACCAGCTCGGCCGCGATGGCGGCGTGCTCGCATTGACCCAGCATCTGTAGCGCGCCCTGCAATCGGTGCGCGTGATGACCGAGCGCCGATGCGTCTGCATGATCGACAATCCGCTCGATCCTGCCGAGTTCATCGCAGATGTCGGCGCTGTAGGCCGCGTCCATTTCAGTCGCCTGCTCAAGCGCGTCCAGGCTCTCCGGCTCCGGAATGCCCAGCGCAGCGAGCAGTTCGGCGGCGCGCAGCGGCTTGGCCAGCACCGCGTCGAAACCCGAGCGGCGGCAGCGTGCATGGTGACGTCGCCCGCTGCGGGCTGACAAGGCGATCAGACGGACCGGATGCCCGCTACGGGCGCGCAGTTCGCGTGCCAATGCGTAGCCATCGATGCCACGCAGCCCAATGTCGATCAGTGCGGCTGGGCGGGGGTGGCGTATCTGTTCGGCCAGCGCGCTGGCCGCGTCTTCCAGGGCACATACCTCGGCGCCCCAGCGCCGCAACTGTTCGGCAATGACGTGGCGATTGAGTGCGTGGTCCTCCACCAGCAGCAGTTGCAGCCCGGCCAGTGGCGTGCCCTCCACGGGCATGTCCCGGACACTCTCGGCAGAGTCAGCAGCGCATACCGGCAGGCGCAGGATGAAGCGGCTGCCGCGACCGAGGACGCTGTGCACGGTCAGATCGCCCCCCATCGCACGTGCCAGCTCGCGCGCAATGGAAAGCCCGAGGCCACTACCGCCACGCTGATGCCCACCGCTGCCTTGACGGAAAGGCTGGAACAGTTCGGCTACCTGTGCTGGCGCGATCCCGATCCCGCTGTCGATCACCTCCAGCAGCAGCTCTTGCGGCCGCGCTGCTGGAAGCAGCCGCAGGCGCAGTTCGATGCCGCCGATATCACTGAACTTCACCGCATTGGCCAGCAGATTGCTGGCAATCTGGCGTAGCGCATCAATGTCCACCCGAATGATCGGCGAAGGTTCGGTCGGGGCATCAAGATGCAGTTGCAGGCCTTTCTGTTGCGCCTGTGGCCGAATGGCCTCCAGTGCCTGCCGGCAAAGCTGGGTCGCATCACAGGCTTGTGCATGCGGCCTGAAAGCGCCGCTGGCGAGGCGCGAAAAGTCCAGTGCGCGATTCAACAGGCCGCGCAGGGATTGGCCGGCGCTGCTGGCAGCGGCGAGCAGATCGCGCTCGCCTTTCGGCAGTGTCGATTGTCCAAGCAGCTCGATCGAGGCCAGTACGGCCTGTGCCGAATTGCGCATCTCGTGACTGATCATCCCGATGGCCTGCGCGCTGCGGCGATCGCCGCGTACCCGCAGGTGACGGGTCATGGGCCACAGCAACAGGGCGACCAGCAGAGGGGGCAGCAGCAGCCAGCCGCGCGGGGGCGAGGCCTGCATCCAGTCCAGTGCGTTTCCCGCCGCCGCTGGCAGGGTCTGGCCTGCCCACAGGTGGAGCAGGCTCGCATGCTCCTCCAGCGTGATCTCCCGCAACGCCTGTCCGATGCGTTCAAGCAGCTGCTGGTCTTCCTGGCGGACGAGCAGGTAGAGGTCGGTGGAGAAGTCGCTGTCGAATGGCTGCAGGCGCAGGCTGCCGTTGAAATGGCGTCGAACCAGCGGGCGCAGCGTGGATTCCAGGCCAATCGCCACGTCGGCCAGGCCGGATTGAACTGCCGTCAATGCTGCGTACCGATCAGGCAGGTGCTGCAGCCGGATCTGAGGATGATGCGCGCGCAGCCAGCCGGCGTAGGGCCCGCCTTCAACGACGGCCACCACCCGGCCGTCGAGCTCGCGTATCTCCCGTGGCAGCCATTCGCCGGCGCGCCCTGCCAGCAGGGTGGCGCCACCCCGGAAGCGGCTGGACGCGGCGAGGTCGGGGCAGGGCAGCTTCTGGTGTCTCGCGCCGCCAAACACCATGACCAGGTCGGCCTCGTGATGACATACAGCGAGGATTGATGCGGCGGTCGTCGGATAGGGGTGTTCCAGGAAGCTGAGTTGGGCGTGACGCGCCACCAGGTTGGCGTAGCCATGGGCGAGCGTCGGCGGTGATGACGGATCGGCTATCGCCGCGGGCACGGGGCGTAGGGACGGAGCGGTGGAGACCCGCACGCTGCTGCCCGGCAGCCAGCGTGCTGACCGGATATCTTCCGCCGACGCGGCGGGAAGGAGAAGCAGTACCAGCAACCCCCGGATCAGCAGGCACGGACGCAATGGCGCATGGCGCCTCACGGCGACTCCAGCCGTTCACGCAGCGCATAGATCTCCACATCGCTGCGCAATCCCAGCTTGCGCAGCACCGCGACCTTCTGTGTGCTGACGGTCTTGATGCTGCGGTGCCGGCGCAGCGCGATCTCCGATACGGTCAGGCCTTCCAGCAGCAGCTCAAGTACCTCCCGCTCGTTGCGGCTGAGCTCGCCACGATCGCCGGCCAGCCTGACGTCCGGCGGAATCCGGATCAGGCCCTGGAAGACGCGCACGATGGCGTCGGACAATGCCGCAAGGGGTTCGGCCTTGCTGACGAACCCACTGAGTCCGGCATCGATCAGGCTGTTGAGATTCGTGGTGGGGCAGAGCGTGGCGAAGGCCAGCATTGACGTGCGCGGGAATTCGCGGCACAGCGACGTAACCAGCTCGATGCCGCCCAGGTCGCCACGGGCGAGCGTGAGATCGATGATGGCCACATCCACGGGCATGCGGTGCAGACTGTTGATCAGCGCGTCGCTGCAACCATGGCTGGCGACGATGTCGAACCGGAGATCGCCTGACAGGTGCAGGGCGGTGCCGCGACGGACGACTTCATGGTCGTCCAGGAGCGCCAGGCGAAGCCGGCGCGGTGCAGGAAATCCATTCATGCGCGGGAGGTGATCAGCGCCCATGGGCGTGGCCACCATTCTGGCGCCGCTGTCGCGTCGAACATCGAATTTGTTGCGTTTTTACGACTATTCCTAAAGATCGATGGATGAACTCCATCGATAAGTGCTGATCCATGGGCGGGACATATCGTCGGGTTGAAAGCCGCGGGGACCCAGTGCCCTGGCGCGCTCTCGCTGGGTACAGCTGGCCTGGATTGCAGGGCTGCCGGCACCCTTTGGCAGGACATCAATGTGATGCGTCACGCCGGCGTGCCTGGTCACCCGCGAGCCGAGTAGTGGGCGGTAGCGCAATCTATCGCACCGACTGCGGCACGCGCCTGAGCCTGCCGGTGTCGTAGCCCATGGCCGCGATGCGCTGCACGGCGTGCTGGTAGTCGCTGTCCGATACGTGCGGGGTACGTGCCATGTACCAGACATAGTCGCGCTTGCTGCGTGCGACGATGGTCTGGCCATAGTCGTCGTCCAGCCAGGCAATCACATACTCGGCCTGGATCGGCCAGATGAACTGCATGCCCCAGATCGCGCCATTGCCGTTCTTCTCGACCCGTCCAACCGGGTGCATGGACTTCTGCGGGGCGTCGAAACTGCCCTTGCGATAGGTGAAGGTCGTCTGGATGCGCCCGTCCGGCCGCAGCGCATAGCTCTCCACCGCGTCGAAGGCCTCGCGCTCCGGCCATGAGGGTATGTGGGCGATCACATACCAGTCGCCCATGAAGCGCGGCACGTCCACCGAGGGCGGGCGGGGCAGGGGACGGGTATCGCTGGAGCTGCAGCCGGAACCGAACAGGCTCAAGGCCAGCAGGGGAAGCAGGGAGCGCATGCGCATGTCACACCTCAACGGGGACGGAACAGATAGTGGGCAACCAGCCACTGCTGGCCATCGTCGTAGCCGAACAGCTCGGCGCAGGCCATCCAGAACATGCGCCAGCGCTGCCACCATATCTTCGCCGCCGCCTGGCCGTAGGTTGCGACCAGTACCGGCATCACCGCCTCGCGGGCCGCATCCTGGTTGGCCAGCCAATGGTCGGCGGTGCGCTGGTAGTGGGTGCCGTCCAGCAGCCAGCGCTGATCGAGTCGCAGGTCGCGCTGGAAATGCAGCAGCGTGTCGGCGGCCGGCATCAGTCCACCGGTGAAGAAATGACGGCCCATCCAGTTGTCGCCGCCCTCGGTCTCGAACGGGTACATCAGCGTGCGATGGGCGAAGATGTGCACGAACAGCGCGCCGTCGGGCTTCAGCCACCGCGCGATGTGCGCCAGCAGTCGCTGGTAATTGCGCACATGTTCGAACATTTCCACCGAGAGACAGCGATCGAAGCGTGCCGTGGGCAGCTCAAGCTGGTTGACGTCGCAGGTCAGTACCTCGACGTTGTGCAGGCCCCTGGCCTGGCACTGCGCCATGATGTGCTGGCGTTGGCTGTGCGAGTTGGACACCGCAGTGATGTTGGCCTGCCGATAGCGTTCGGCCATCCACAGGGTCAGCGAACCCCAGCCACAGCCCAGTTCGAGAATCTGCTGGCCGTCGGCAAGTCCGGCGCGCTGACCATACAGTTCCAGCATCGCTTCCTCAGCCTGGTCCAGCGTTTCGCGCCCGGTAGGGTAGTAGCAGCTGCTGTACTTCAGCCGCTTGCCCAGGCAGGCCTGGAAGAACGCCGCGGGAACTTCGTAGTGCTGGCGGTTGGCCGCGTCGGTATGCAATGCGAGCGGACTGTCGGTCAGTTCTGCGATGCGACGGCTGAAGCGTGCGGACTGTGCCTCGATACCTCCCGCCGATTCCTCGTGCAGGCGTTGCGCGCACAGGCGCCGGATGCCGGCACGCAGCGCCGCATCGGGAACCAGCCCGCGTTCGGCCCAGGCGATCAGCCCGGTTTCCGCATCTTCAGCCGGATTCAGTGACGGGATCGCGCTCATGCGGAATGCTCCTTGGAAGAACGGGGGAACCAGGGAAAGAACATCGGCGTGCTGCGCTGGTAGGCACGGTAGTCGTCGCCGCGGCTGCGCAACGCCTGCTTCTCGGTGAAGGGGATGCCGCTGAGATAGCGCAGGAACAGATACATCAGCAGCGGCCCAGCCCACGTCAGCCACCACAGGGGGGAACCGACGGCAAGCAGCACATAGGTGAACCAGTGCAGCCACTCGAAGAAGTAGTTGGGGTGGCGTGAATAACGCCAGAGCCCCTCGCGGCAAGTGCGGCCCTTGTTCGCCGGGTCGGCGCGGAAACGCGCGAGCTGGCGATCGGCCAGGCTCTCGCCGCCGACGCTCAACAGCCAGGCCAGTGCTGCGGCGACTGTCCACGGTGTCAGGCCGGCATGGGAATTGGCTGCCACCGCAACGAAGGGCAGGGCGAACAGCACGACCAGCAGCGCCTGCGCCATGAAGAAGCCAAAGATCTTGCCCTGGTGGCTCTGCCAGTGTTCGCGCAGATAACGGTAGCGCCCGTCTTCGGGTTCACTACGGACCCGGCGCCACAGGTGCAGCGCCAACCGGCTGCCCCACAGGCCGCCGAGCAGGCCCAACGCAACCCGAGGCAACATCGCGCCATCGCCGAGCAGCGCCAGCAGCAGGGCCGAGGCACCCACGCACTTGGCCCAGAGCACGTCGACAACGCCGATGTTCTGGTGGCGGCGCTGCCAGGCCCAGCCCCAGCTCATCACCAGCACGGCATACAGCAGTACCCACAGCAGATTGATCATGACGATGCTCCGGCCAGGGAGGGCGGGGTGGTGCGAGAGCCGCGACGAGCGGTGACGCACAGCAGCGAAAGCGCGATGCTCCAGCCCGCACCCAACACCAGCAGGCCCTGCCACGTGGGTGTGGCGAAACGGACCGCATCGAAACCGCGCGCTGCGGAGAGATAGGCCAGCGGTGCCAACAGCAGGCCGAACAGAGCTGGCAAGGCCGGGTGGCGCAGCAGGAAGCGCATCGAGGTGGTCAGCGTCATCGCGAACGCGGCCCACAGCGCCATGATCCAGGGGGGCGGCACCCAGCCCAGCGGGGCGGCGGCGTAGCGCACGGTGCCGCTGGCGGAGGCGCTGGCATCGACCAGCCATGCGCAGGCCAGTGCCAACACCATCAACCGAAGGTCCAGCCGTGGTTGCGGCGACGTCAGCAGCTGGCTGCCGATGTAGAGAGAGGCTGCCAGCAACGCCGGCCACTGCCAGCCGCGCCCGGCGCCGGCTACGGCGCACAGCCAGACCAGCTGGTTGCCAAGCAGATTGGGCCAGAACCTGCGCATCTCAGCTGCCTTGGCCCGATGAGGCGCCCGGGCGATGCGCCGGGCGCGCCATCAGCAGATGGGAGACCCCGATCGAGCGCTCCAGGAAGCCGCCCTCGCAGTAGGCCAGGTAGAACTCCCACAGGCGGCAGAAGCGCGTATCGAAGCCCTGCGCCTGCACGTCGGGCAACCGGGCGAGGAAGCGCTGGCGCCAGGCGCGCAGGGTCAGCGCGTAGGAGTGACCGAAGTCCTGCTGGGCGATCAGCTGCAGGTCGCTGGAGCGCGTTTTGGCGGCCATGATCGCGTTGATCGACGGAATGAAGCTGCCGGGGAACACATAGCGCTTGATGTAGTCGACGCTGCGCCGGGCCTGCTCGTAGCGATGGTCCTCGATGGTGATGGCCTGCAGCAGGGCAACGCCATCAGGCTTGAGCAGGCGCTGCAGCGTGGCCATGTAGGTGTCCAGGTATTCCGCGCCGATGGCTTCGATCATCTCGATCGACACCAGCTTGTCGAACTGGCCCTGCAGGTCGCGGTAGTCCTGCATCAGCAGCGTGACCCGGTCCTGCAGGCCAGCTGCCTGCACGCGCTGGGCAGCCAGCGCGTGCTGCTCGGCGGAGATGGTGGTGGTGGTGACGTGGCAGCCGTAGTGCTGCGCGGCGTGCAGCGCAAAACCACCCCAGCCGGTGCCGATCTCCACCACGCGATCGCCCGGCTTGAGCTGGAGCTGCTGGCAGATGCGGTCCAGCTTGCGCCGGGAGGCGGATTCCAGCGACTCGTCTTCTGTGTCGAACAGGGCTGAGGAATACATCAGGTCCGGCGACAGGAACAGGGCAAAGAAGTCGTTGCCAAGGTCGTAGTGCGCGGCAATGTTGCGGCGGCTGCCTTCACGGCTGTTGCGGCGCAGGCGGTTCCAGCCGCGCAGCAGCCAGCCACCCACGCGGGCCGGGCCGCGCTCCATGCCGTCGAGCAGGTCGCGATTGCGTACCAGCAGCCGGATCAGCGCCACCAGGTCATCGCAGTGCCATTCCCCCTGTATGTAGCTTTCACCTGCGCCCACGCTGCCTTGCGCTGCAACCTTGCGGTAGAACGCCGGGTCATCGATGGTGACGGTCACATGCAGCTCGCCATGGGCATCGCCCAGCCAGACTTCGCCGAGTGCATCACGCACGCACAGGCGGCCGTCGCGCATGGGGGCAAGCTGTTGCAGCAGGCGGCGGCGCAGGAAGGCATCCAAGGCGCCGGGACGTGGCAGGGCGACCAGGGGAGTCATCGAGTTCATCGCGGTTTCTCGGCAAGGGCAGGGTGGTCATGCACGGGGTTGCGTTTCAGCCACAGCCGCAGCGCGTGCCAGTGGATGGCGGCCATCACCTGCAGGGTCATCAAGGGATAGCAGGCCAGGACCCGGGCCAGCCCGCGGCCGTCCAGGGCGTGTCGCTGCATGGCCTGGGTGGCATCAAACTGGCGAACGCCTTGGCGCCAGACCTGCATGTGCACGCGCAGATCATCATCCGGGCGGTTGAACCGCCAGTCGTAGTGGCAATCCATCGGCATGAACGGCGAGACATGGAAGCGCTTGTCGAACCGCCAGCGCAGCGAGGCGCCTTCGTGGGTGGCCGTGGCGGCTGGCAGCACATAGGCGTGCCGTTCCTTCCAGGGCGTATTGGTGATCTCGGCGACGATGCAGTCCAGGGTGCTGCCATCGGACTGGTAGCAGTAGTAGAAGCTGACCGGGTTGAATACGTGCCCGCCGAAGCGAAGATGGGTGAGCAGGCGTACCGGGCCGGCAGGCCGATAGCCCAGGGTAGCCGCAGCATGATCGCGCACCGCATCGGCCAGCGGTTGTGCGGGATTGCCGAAGTAATCGCTGCGGCGGAACTCGGCCAGGTTGCGGCGATTGACCGACCACAGCCAGCGCCCGGCGAACACGGTCTCCAGCTCGTCCAGATCGAGCAGCAGCTGCGCGATCGGATAGCGGAACGCGTGGGGCTGCGGATGATGCCGTCGGTGCATCACCTGCCCGAAGTAGAGTGCGCTGGCACTCACGCTGCCACCTCGCCGGGCGCAACGCTGTCAAGGTGCGCGGTGCACTCGCGCATCGCGTCCACCACGCGGCGGGCGCTGCGGATGCCGTCTTCGTGGAAGCCCCAGCCCCAGTATGCGCCGGCGAACCAGGTGTGGCGGCGGCCCTGCAGCTCTGCCCAGCGCTGCTGGGCGCGGATAGCGGCATGATCGTGCACCGGGTGGGCATAGTGCAGCCTGCGTAGCACCTTGGCCGGATCGATCGCCTCGCTGCGGTTGAGGGTCACGACCAGCGGGGTGTCACCGGGCAGGCCCTGCAGGAGGTTCATGCAATAGCTGACCGTACAGGGCGCGCCTGGATCCCTGGGAACGTGTGCATTCCATGCAGCCCATGCTTTGCGGTTGCGCGGCAGCAACGATGCATCGGTATGCAGTACTGCTTCGTTGGGCTGGTAGCGGATGGCGCCGAGTACTTCGCGTTCGACCTGATCGGCGTCACGCAGCAGGGCAAGCGCCTGGTCGCTGTGGCACGCCAGGATGACCTCGTCGAACCCCTCCACGCCGGCCGCGCTGTGCACGCGCGCGCCCCACGGCATGCGTTCGACCGAGTGAACCGGGCATTCCAGCCGCTCACGCACCCGCCAGCGGGCGCGAAGGGCATCGACATAGCGTGCCGAGCCACCGCTGACCACCCGCCAGGGGGCGCGCCCGGTCATCTGCAGCATCTGGTGGTTGGCCATGAACTGGGCCAGGTAGCGGGCCGGGAACTGCATGACCGTGGCGGTCGGTGACGACCACAGTGCCGAAGCCATCGGCAGCAGGTGCTCGTCGATGAAAGCGGTGCCGTAGCGCTGGCTGCGCAGGTACTGGCCCAGTGTCGGGCCTTCGTCTTCCGCCAGCAGCAGCGGCGCATCCCGGTAGAACCGGCGCAGGTCGGCCAGCATTCCCCAGAAACGTGGCGAAACCAGATTGCGACGTTGGCAGAACAGGCCATCCAGCGAAGTGGCGTTGTACTCGACGCCACTTCGCTCGCTGTGCATGGAGAAGCTCATGGTGGTCGGCTGCGAGGCCACACCCAGTTCTTCGAACAGTGCCGTCAGCAGTGGGTAGTGCAGGGGATTGAAGACGATGAAACCGGTATCCACCGCCATGCGCGTGCCGTCCACCTGCACGTCATGGGTGTGGGTATGTCCGCCCAGGTAATCGTTGGCCTCGAACAGCGTCACTTCGTGTTCGCCGTCCAGCCACCAGGCACTGGCCAGGCCGGCAATGCCGGAGCCGATGATCGCGATGCGCATGTCAGTACCTCGCCTTGGTCAGTACCCACTCGGGGATGGGCTTGAGCCCCCTCACCAGGCCCATGGCCGCCATTGCGCGCAGCCCGTACCAGGTCAGGTCGATCTCCCACCAGCGGAACCCTTGGCGGACGGTCCCAGGGAAGAAATGGTGGTTGTTGTGCCAGCCTTCACCGAAGGTAAGCAGCGCCAGCCAGAGGTTGTTGCGGCTGTCGTCACGGGTCTCGAAGCGCCGCCGGCCAAAACGATGGGCCAGCGAGTTGATGGTGACGGTGGCGTGGAACAGCACCACGGTGGAAATGAAGAAGCCCCACACCAGCAACTGCGGGCCAGAGGTGTGCAGTCCGGGCGCCCAGCGCTCCAGGCCGGCGCCGAGTGCGTACAGCGCGGCAGCCAGCAGTACCGGCACCGCCGTATCAAAGCGGTCCAGCCAGCGCAGCTCGGGGAAGCGCGCCAGGTCAGGCACGCGCGATAGATCCGTGGCGAATGCCTCGCGGGTGAGGAACCAGCCCATGTGGCTGCGCCAGAAGCCGCCTTCGCGCGGCGAGTGCGGGTCCAGCGGTTGGTCGGCATGCCGATGGTGATGGCGATGGTGGGCCGCCCACCACAGCGGCCCACGTTGCACGCTGGACGCGCCGATCACCGCGAACACGAATTGCACCGTTCGCGATGCCTGGAACGTCCGGTGCGAGAAGTAGCGGTGGTAAAAGGCGGTGATCGCAAACATGCGCACTGCGTAGAGGGCTGCGGCGACGATCACTGCCGTCCACGAGATGCCTACCCAGATCACCGCGATGCAGGCCAGGTGCATCAACGCGAACGGTACGGCGCGCAGCCAGTCGATGCGTCCGGGCTTGCCAGTGGCGTGGTCTGCAGCGCTGCCGGTGTCGACCCAGCGCTTCAGGGTGCGCAGCAGGCGCCAGCGTCGGCGGGGGAGGGGCGCTACAGAGGCCATGGCGGTTCTCGGCGGGTGTCGTGTCTTCCTTTACGCAGCAGTGCGCGCAATGGATGCGGCCGACTGTGGAAAATTCCGGCTTCACTTGGGCATCACGCTGCAGCGTTCGATCAGCGGTTGCGCCCAGGCCTGTTGCAATTCGCTGGCGGGCCGCTCGGCCACCGGCGAACTGAAGCGCACCGTGACCTGTGGGTAGGTGCCGCGGGTATCGCGCAGGTTGCTGGTTCCGCGGAATTCCAGCAGGCGGCGGTCGGCGCTGGCATAGACCAGCGACAGGCGCGGCGCGATGCCGCCGTACCACGTGTCCAGACTGACCTCGATGGCCTGGGCGTCGATGCCCTGCCAGCGAACAGGGCCGGTACGCCGCACCTGCACCGGGAAGAAGCGCTGCCGCCCCGGCACCAGGAAGGGCAGGCTGATGCGCTCACCTCGCAGCAGCGCTGGCCAATGCTGGCGCACCGCGGCGTCGAAGCCCGTGTCGATCACCGCATCCGGTGCCAGTTCAAGCCGACGCTGACGCAGCTCGCTGGCGGCATCTTCTTTCCAGGCGATCGACACCGACTCGCCACTCGCGTCGACTTCAGCGGTTTGCCCGCTACGGCTGTCCTGCAGCGAATAACCCCGGGCCTGCGGGCGGGCGCTGGCCGGTAGATGCTTGCGGGCGAAGGGGCGGCCATCCGGGCACTGATAGAGCACCCAGCGCTCGGCCCCCTCCGATGGGCCGCGCCGCCAGTGCACTTCACGATAGAGAAGGTCGCCCTGCGCCGAGGTGGCCACGCCCTCGTTGCGCAGCCAGGGCGCCGCCAGCGCGGCATGGGGCAGGCACAGCAGCAGCCAGGCAGTGCGCATGGTGTTCATCCGGTAGGGAGGCTCAGGTCATACGGCGGGCGCGGCTGCTTGGATGCACAGTGCCTGCTGCATCCAATGGCCGCCCCTGCGCGTAGAGAGGACAGACCTTCACCTGCCCGCCGCTCACGCAGATGTACCCTGACGCTGCCAGCACCCTCCTCAACTTCGATACCGCACGCACCGTGTCCAGTTCCCAGCAGCCCAGCAGCGAGCCGACGAACTGGGCCGATGACATGGACAGTGTGGCGCGGCTGCGCGACCGCGGCTGTTTCATGCGGATCTATGACTACTTCATGCCGCGGCTGTGCGTGTATCTGCGTGGCCTGGGGGCACCCGACGCCGTGGCCGAGGAAATGGCGCAGGAGTGCCTGCTGCGCCTGTGGTTGCGGGCGGCCGAGTATGATGCGGCCCAAGGCGCGCTGAGTACCTGGCTGTACCGGATCGCGCGCAACCTGCATATCGACCGCATCCGTCGAGAGCGCAGTTGGATGCAGGTGCAGGCAGCGGTGGAAGACGCCGCGGCCGTGGACATGATCGAGCGCAGCAGCGCCGAGCAGTTCGCCGACCAGGCGCGCCTTCGCCAGCGCATCAACGAGCTGCCCGCCGTGCAGGCGAGGCTGGTGCGGATGTCCTATTTCGAGGCGAAGAGCCACAGCGAGATTGCCCAGGCGCTGGGCATGCCGCTGGGAACGGTAAAGTCACACCTGCGACGTGCGTTCCTGCAACTGCAGGCCAAAGTGGGAGGTGCGCTGTGAATCCGCATCACCACCTGCACGAATCCACGCTGATGAGCTATGCCGCCGGCGCGCTGCCGGCGCCGTTGAGCATCGTGGCCGGTGCCCACCTTGAGCAGTGCCCCCACTGCCGCCAGCGCCTGCGCGATGCCGAGGCGATCGGCTCGGTTCTGCTGGAGCAGACCCAACCGCCCGCGGCCGATACGCGTCGCGAGCAGTTGCGCGAGGCCATGCTGATGCAGCTGGCCTCGGACGCGCCGAGCGCCATCACCGGAACCAGGCGCCCGGTGCCGAGGGAGCGGCCCGAGGCCGATCCGGACCATCTGCCCGCCTCGTTGCATCCTTACTTCGGCGCTTCGCTCAGTGCCCTGCGCTGGCGCTGGATGGCGCCCGGCGTGCACTGCATCAGGGCTGAGCAGATGCCCTCGCTGATCATGCTGAAGATTGCCCCGGGCAAGTGCCTGCCGATGCACAGCCATGGCCGCAGCGAACTGACCCAGATCCTTCGAGGCTCGTACAACGACGCGCTGGGGCTGTTCGCGCCGGGCGACGTGGCGGACCTGGACGAGGAGGTGGAGCATCAACCGGTAACTGCACCCGGTGTTCCCTGCATCTGCGTGTCAGCGCTGGACGCGCCGTTGGTGTTCAGTGGCTGGTTGGCGCGGAAGATCCAGCGTTTCGTGAGACTCTAGCGTGGGTGCGACCATGACCGGGAAAGGTGCGTTGAGGATTCTGTTGACCGGTGCTGCGGGCCTGGTGGGGCAGGGTGTTGCGCTGGCCTGCCAGCGCTCGCCGCAGGTGGCCCACCTGACTGCCCTGGTCCGCAGGCCGGGCAGCCTGAACGGGCCTGGCAGCGAACTGATCGTCCCCGATTTTCTGCAAATGCAAGGCCGGCATGAGCAACTGGCAGGCTTCGACGCATGCTTCTACTGTGCCGGTGCGCCACCGGTCGGCACGGCAGAGGCCGAGTATCGACGCGTGACCCTGGACATCACGCTGGCGGTTGCACGCGCCTGGGCGGCGGCGAATCCCGAGGGGCGCTTTCTGTATGTATCCGGTGCGGGAGCGGATCCGCAGAGCCGGGTAATGCCGCTGAGGGTCAAGGGCGAGACCGAAGTGGCATTGCAGGCCCTGCCGGTGCGCACGGTGATGCTGCGTCCCGGAGGCGTTCGTCCGGTCCCGGGTACCGGCACCCGTCATGCACTGCTGAAGCCGCTGTACTGGGGCGGTGCGCCATTGATGAAACTGGCCGGCGCGGTTGCGCCTTCGCTGGTGACGAGCAATCTGGCACTGGGCCAGGCGATGGTTGCCTTGGCCGCCAGGGAGCATCCGCCGGGCACAGTGGAATGCGCGGACATCAATCGGATCGCCGCTGGCGCGCGCGATCCGGCGTCCTGATCTCAGTGTGGCATCGCCTCCAGCGCGGTGCGCACCGCAGTCGCCAGGTCACTGCGGGTAAACGGCTTCGGCAGCAGCGCAACGGCCCGGCCCTGGCTGCCCACCTGGTCGTGGTCGCGCGGATAGCCCGACGTGAACAGGACGGCAACTTCCGGCCAGCGCTCACGGACTTCACGCACCAGCTCCCAGCCCGACATGCCGGGCATCACCACGTCAGAGAACAGCAGGTCCACCTTGGTATCAGGGCGTTCCAGCAGCCGCAGCGCGGAGGGGCCGTCGTGGGCTTCCAATACCCGGTAGCCCAGCAGCCGCAGTGCATCCACCGTGTAGGCGCGGACATCGTCGTTGTCCTCAGTCACCAGGATGGTTTCCTCGCGCGGCGAGTAGCTCGCCAGGCCGGTCTGCGGGGTGCGCGCTTCGGAGGGCAGGGCCAGCGGTGAGCGCGGGAACATCATGGTGATGCTGGTGCCGCCGCCTTCCACCGAATCGATCAGCACGTGGCCCCCGGACTGCTTGACGAAGCCATGCACCATCGATAGGCCCAGGCCGGTGCCACGGCCAACCTGCTTGGTAGTGAAGAAGGGTTCGAAGACCCGGGCAAGCGTCGCCGCGTCCATGCCGTGGCCGTTGTCACGCACCCGCAGCATCACGTACTCGCCCGGCGTTGCGTCCGGGAACAGTGCGGCGTAGTCGTGGTCGAGGTGGCTGTTGTCGACCTCGATCACCAGCCTGCCGCCGTGCGGCATCGCATCGCGGGCATTCACCGCCAGGTTCAGTACAGAGGCCTCCAGCTGGCTGACGTCGATCTCGACGCACCAGATGTCCTCGGCGCTGCGGATCTCCAACTGCACCAGCTCACCCAGCGCACGCTGCAGCATGTCGTGCATGTCCAGCAGGCGCTCGTTGAGGTTGGCGGCCTGGCTGCGCAGCGGCTGGCGGCGGGCAAACGCCAGCAGGCGCTGGGTCAGGCTGGCGGCACGGCCGACACCCTTCAGTGCATTGTCCAGCGCACGGCTCACCATCGCTCCGGGTTCGCCCGCGCGCTCGCTGAGCAGCATGGCGTGCTCGACGTTGCCTGAGATGACCGTCAGGATGTTGTTGAAATCATGTGCGATGCCGCCGGTGAGCTGGCCGACCGCCTCGATTTTCTGCGACTGGCGCAGGGCATGCTCAGCGTGCACGCGCGCGGTGGTTTCCACGGCCTCGGAGACCACAGCGGTGACCACGCCCTCCGTATCGAGTAGTGGACGGAACGAGAAATCAAAGCTGCGCCGCCCGGTCGGGAGTTCCAGTTCCAGCGCATGCAGTGAACTGCGGCCCTGTACCGCTGCGGCCACGGCCCGATCGATCAGCGCTGCCATGCCCTCGGTGGTGCCGAACCAGACCGATTCGGCGAAGCGTTGGCCAACGACGTCCTTCTTGTCTGCCAGCACCGCGGCCAGTGACGCGTCATTGGCATCGACCACGCGTCCGGACAGATCCAGCAGCACCTGGTGCTGGAAACTGGATTCGAAGATCGCCTGCAGGCGCCGCTTGCTGGCGCGCAACTCGGCCGTGCGTGCCTGTACCTGCTGCTCGAGCAGCTGGTTGTCTTCGCGCAGGGCCAGCTCGGCCTGTTTCAGCAGCGAGACGTCGCTGCCCAGGCAGATATACCCGGCCACACTGCCATCGGCGGCATGCTCAGGCACGCAGTCCATCTGTACGAATCGTGATTCGCCGCTGCGATGGATCAGTTCGACCTGGAAGCGGGTGCGCTCGCCCTGCAGTACCCGTTCCAGGCTGGGCAGGGCGTGCTCGAAGGCGGAAATGCCGCTGACATCCCGAGCCGGCCGACCCAGCAGTTCTGCAAGGCTGAATCCATGCCAGTCCAGGAACGCCTTGTTGGCAAACCGGTAGCGATGGTCCTTGTCCAACTGGGCGATCAGCGCCGGGACGGCATCGGTCACCATCTGCAGCTGGGCCTGGCTTTCGTTCAGCGCGGCCTGCGCATTGGCCAGCTGGGTACGCTCGTGCGCCTCTTGGCGGGCGCGTCGGATCGCATCGGGCAAGCGTTGCAGGCGTTGCTTCACCACGTAGTCGCGGGCACCGCGCGTGAGTGCCTGTACTGCCAGTTCCTCGGTCAGGGTGCCGGAAACAAAGATGAAAGGCGTCTGCGGCACGCGCTCGCGCGCCAGGGCAAGTGCTGCGTCACCATCGAAGCCTGGCAGGACATGATCGGCGAGGATCACGTCGAACGGGCGGTTTTCGATGGCCTCGATGAACGCGTTGCGGGTCCACAGGCGCTCGGCCTCGAAATCGAGGCCGGCACGCTGCAGCTGGGCGCTGATCAGCTCCGCATCAAGCGCGCTGTCCTCCAGCATGAGGATGCGCAGGCGCTCGCTGCGGCGCGATCCATCACGCATTGCGCTGCCCCGAACCGTTGGGCCGATGCGGTGGCGGCTGGTTGGTGATGCCCCAGAACATGCCCAGGCCCTGGATGGCGTCAAAGAATTCCTTGAAGTCGACCGGCTTGACCACGAACGCGTTGACGCCCAGTTCGTAACTGCGTACCAGGTCCTGCTCTTCGCGCGAGGAGGTCAGCATCACCACCGGCGTGCTGCTCAGATTCGCATCGCCGCGTACCTGTTCCAGTACTTCAAGGCCATTGACCTTGGGCAGCTTGAGGTCCAGCAGCACCACCACCGGACCGCCGTGCATGGCGCCGGCAAACTTGCCTTCGCAGCGCAGGTAGTCCAGCGCTTCGGCGCCGTCGCGTACATGGATGACATCGTTGAGCAGCTGGCAGCGCGCAAGCGCGGCCATCGTCAGCTCTGCATCCTTGGGGCTGTCCTCCACCAGGAGGATCGGCCGCAGGTCCCTCATGGGTGTTCTCCTGTGGAGCGGGGTAGGGTGAAGTGAATGGTGGCGCCCTTGCCGGGCTCGCCCTCGGCCCAGGTACGGCCGCCATGGCGGCCGATGATGCGGCGTACGTTGGCCAGACCGATGCCGGTGCCTTCGAATTCTTCCACGTGGTGCAGGCGCTGGAACACACCGAACAGCTTGTCGACGTAACGCATGTCGAAGCCGCAGCCGTTGTCGCGCACGAAGAAGTGATCTTCGTCGTCGCTGCGGTCGTGCCCAATCTCGATCATCGCGTGCTCGCGCTCGCGGGTGAACTTGATCGCGTTGGCCAGCAGGTTCTGCCAGACCAGACGAAGCATCGTCGGGTCGGCTTCCACCTCCGGCAGCGGCGCGAGCGTCCACTGCACGTCGCGGCCGTCGTAATCCAGCGCCAGGCTCCGGCGCACGTCCTCGGCCAGCGCAGCCATGTCCAGACGCACCCGCCCCAGCGTGGAGCGTCCCATCTGCGAGAAGCTGAGCAGGTCGTCCACCAGTGTGCCGGCGGACTTTGCCGAATCGACGATCGTATCCAGGAAGCGGCGCTCGGTCTCGTTGAGGCGTTCGCCCGCCGAGCTGCCAAGCAGCTCCGAATAGCCCACGATGTGGCGGAAGGGGGCGCGCAGGTCGTGGCTGACCGAATAGGAAAAGGCCTCCAGTTCCTTGTTGCTGCGCAGGAGCTGCTCGTTCAGCTCCGCCATCTCCTCGGCCTTGCGCAGCACGATATCGACGATGGCTGTGCGCATCTCGTGCGCCGCATCGCAATCAGCATCATTCCACGGCAGGCTGCGCTGCCGCACGGTCTCTTTCCAGGCATCGAAGGAGCTCCGCGGGGACAGTGCCACGCCGGGCGCTGCGGTCTTGCGGGGGTCTCCCCCCCAGCGCACGGTTCGCACCACCTCCGGCCGGAACCACATCAGGTAGCTGTCATGCAGCTGCGAAATGGACACTGCCAGCAGGCCGCTGGCTACATCGGCCAGGTGTGCGGCAGGCGACCAGTGGGCGGCAAGGTGGTCGGTGCAGTAGGTTTCCTGCCCGGCCTGCCGGGTAGCCAGCCAATCGGCCAGGGCCAGCACGTCGCTGGCCGGTGGGCACTCACCCACGCGCATGCAGTCGCCCTTGTGTACGATGGCCGCACCGGCCGCGCCGGTCAGCGACAGCAGGCTGGCCTCGTCGTGGCGCAGTGCAGCCATGAAGTCCTCATCACCGGCCATGCGTGCCAAGAGCTTGACCAGCACCGAACGCCGGGCCACGCGCTCTTCGATTGCACGGGCGCGCTCCTTCAGCGCGATCTGCAGCGACAGGATCTGGCCCATGAACTCGCAGGCAGTACGCACGTGGTAGGGCAGGCGGCGTGGCTGCACGGTATGGCAGGACATCAGGCCCCACAACCGCCCCTCATGTACAAGTGACACCGACATCGACGCCCCGGTCCCCATGTTGCGCATGTACTGAAGATGCACGGGGGACACGCTGCGCAGCACAGCCAGGCTCAGGTCGGTCGGTGGCGCCTCGCGGTGGTCTTCGGCCCGCATCAGCGGGGCAGGGGTGTAGTTGTTGTCCGCGATCAGGCGCACCCGGTTCCGGCGGTAGAGTTCGCGGGCCTGTGCGGGAATGTCCGACTCCGGGAAGCGCAGGTCGAGGTAGGATGGCAACAGGCCATTGCCATCTTCGGCCACCACGATGCCATTCCAGCCGGCATCGAATTGATAGACCAGGGTGCGGTCAAAGCCGGTGAGCCGCCGCATGTGCGCGGCCGCAAGCCTGCACAGGTCTTCCACCGTCGCTGCCGATTCAATGCCGGTCATCAGCTCGCGGATGGCTGGATACAGTTCTTCCAGCGAGCCGGGCTGGCCGGGAACCGGTGCTTCCAGCTCAACCAGAAGGTCCGTGGCGGAGCGGTGCACCAGCAGCTGATGGCGGCCGTGCCCATCCAGGTGCACGGCACCGACATGCGCGCTGCTGCCCACCGTCGCCTGTTGCAACGCGCCTTGGAACGGTGCCAGCACGCCGCCCAGCACCTCACTGACGTGCTTCATCAACGGTTCGCCGAACTGTTTCAGCAGCCCGGGGTGGCTGATGGCGCGCTCGCGTACCTGCAGGGACTGCGGTTCAACGACCAGAAGCACACCGTAGGGCTGGATCGCGCCGGGGGTGTGGATCGGTTCGCGCGCGCAACGGGACAAGGCAGTGTCGTGCGCGGATTCGGCAGGAGGCGTCAAGGGCGGGACTCATGATTCGTGGATGGCTGGAACAGCCCAGCACTGCATCCGGTGTGCATGGATGGTGAAGCAAAAGCGTGCCGCCGCATACCACCACGTGAATGTGAAGGGGCTTTCATTCAAACCTGAATTCTTCATCTACGCAGCGACGGATGAACTGGAAGGCGTCTGTCGCGCCCCTGCATGCCTGTGCGCGCTCCTGGCCACTTAAAACGAGCGCATCCAGCTCCTCCCGCTCGCGTCTCCAGTACTCGGCCACACCGAGGTTGGAAGGGCGCAGGTGGCGCGCCCCGTACCCGGCATGAAGCTGCAACGCAGCGGCCATCTTCAACAGCACGGACGCTCCCAGCGTCGAGCCCTCCGCCACGTAGCGCCAGCCCAGAACGGTCGCTTTCGAGAATGCTTGAGGCTGCGGTTGCCAGGCATGGGGTACCGGCATGGAAGCGCCGAGGTCGCGAAGATCCTCCTCGATCAGCGGCAAGCGGGTCGCGCCCGGATCCTGCATCCGGTACAGCGGCGCAACGGCGCTATGGAAGTGCCATTGCACGCGCAGGAAGCAGAGGTAACGCTGGCGCGACGCGAAGATGTGTTGCTGCAACAGGTGCTGGTCGAGGCGATCGTGGGCCGTTCGGGTGTGCGCTTTCAGGGCGGCGCTTAGGGCAATGGGGTGATCGGGCTGTGCTGGCAATATGGATGTAGGCATCGGCGCGCACCCTAGCAGATTTCGATGCGGAGGCCGGTGCAGGTTTCGCGGCCAGCACATCTGCGCTGCACGCCGGCTAGACAGCGACTGCCCTACGGTGACTGCACTTCCAACAGATGCCACGCCCGTGAACCTGCAGACCGCATCCGCGCCCGAGTACCGCATGCTCCCTGACAGCTGCCAATTTGAACTGCTGGATGTGGATGCACTACAGGATCCCGCCAGCGGCCGGCTGCTGCACCTGTACTCGCTGGTAGCGCGTTGCCTTTCCTGCGAGACGATCTTCAAGGCAGAAGAAGGGCAGGGCCTGGTCAGCCATACCGCGGCGCGGGTAGTGCGGTGCCCCACCGGTTGCGGGCAGCAGGCGTTCAAGCCGGCCCTGCTGCGAACCTGGCGCCCGCAGGCCGTGGCCCAGGCGTGAGCAGCAGAGATCACAGCAGCCCGGGATTGGCCCGCCAGACGGCGAAGTTGAGCGCCGAGGCGAACGAAATCCAGGCAAGGTAAGGAAGCAGCAGCACCGCCGCAAGCCGGCGGATGCGCGCGAACATGACGATCGTCGCGCACACCAACACGATCAATACAAGAATGTCGGCGAAGGCAAGCGCGCCCAGCTTCCAGCCGAAGAACAGCCAGCTCCATAGCGCGTTGACGGCCAGCTGCACCAGATAGAGCAGCACCGCGGGCCGTGCGCCGCGCCAACCGCGTTCGCGCCAGACCAGCCACGCGGCAACCGCCATCATGGCGTAGAGCAGTGTCCACACCGGGCCAAAGACGCTGGCCGGTGGTGCCCATGCGGGGAGGGCAAGGCTGGCGTAGAAGCTTGCCGCGGACGTGGACGCCCACGCCCCCAGGGTTGCCGCAACGAAGGTGATCGCCACCCATCCCAGAAGTCCGGAAACCTGTGAACTCCGCTTCATACCGTGCAGCTCCTTGATACGTATGCGGCCTGTCTACGCACAGGGGCAGCGAATGGATGCAGGCTGTCGGCCTTCAATCTGAAGAGCCGACGGCACCGGCTCCCTGGCTCGCTGGCAACAGGGAAGGTCGCTGGTCAAACCACTCGCGTGCCCTGGCCAGGTGCCATTGGCGCTGGTCACCGTCCAGCTCGATGCCCGCACCCAGCAGCCCCCAGCGCAGGTAGAGATCACCGCGCTTGCGCTGGTCGAGCAGATCCAGCCGCGCGCGTACCGAAAGCCGATCGTTCTCGGCCTGCAATCCATCGATGATCAGATGGCCCGGGCGCCAGCGCAGCGTCGCCCGTGCCTGCACCTGGCCGGAATCCAACAGCGACAGGGTCCAGCGCGGGTAGTCGGTACGCTCTGCGAACAGTGCAAGCAACGGGCGGGCATCGCTGAGATCCAGATCCGTGGTGGCATCGACCTGGAAGGGCGACTGCGCGTCGATGCGGCCACGCTTGAAGGCCACGCGGCCTTTCCATGCGCTTGTTTGCTCTGTATCCGCCACCTGCACATTGCGCAGCTCGACGGTGGTGCCGGACAGATCGAAATGACGCTGATTGAAGTCACCGCGGCGCAGCGTTGCCTTCACGTCGACGTCGCCGCCCATGTCCAGCCCTGCCACCTTGGCGCTGGCATTGCGCCCCAGCAGCCGGGCAGTGCCTTGGCCGACGCGTCCATCGGTGTCGAGCGTGGCATCGCCGCTCAGGCTGCCGGTGCCACGGAGCAGTCGCACCTGCGGCGAGTCCAGGTAGCGGTTGTAGGCGGCCAGGTCGGGAATCGTTGCTTGGCTGAAGCGCAGGTGCGCGCGGACACCCTTGCGCAGCTCCTGCAGGCGACCATCACCGGTCAGGTCCAGGGCCAGATCACGGCCGTCGAACAGGCGCACGTCCTTGGCATCGGTTGGCCGAGCAGTGAATCGTGGCAGCCGGACAGCCAGCTGTGCCTGGCTGGGGCTGCCGGCCTTCAGTTCGCCATGGGCGCTGGCCGTGCCCGCCAGTCGTACGCCGGCGACTTCGGCCACGGCTTCGGCGGCCGGAATGTCCACGGTGCTGCCTTCGATCAGTTCGCCGTTGCGCACGCGCAGGTCCGCCTTCAGCGTGCCGCCGCCGTCCAGCTGCAGCCACGGCTTGCGAACGAACAGGGCAGGGATCCAGTTGAGCGAAGTGAACGTCCATTCGCCGCGCACTGTGCCGGAGCTGCGTTCCAGCAGCTGGGCGGGCTGCTGGAAGGGAATGTTCCGGCCACTGATGTGCAGATCGGCATCCACTTCGCTGCCTGAGCCGGGCTTTGGCGGCAGGCGGGCCTGCAGGCGCAGGTCGTTGGACACATTGAACTGCAGCGCCAGCACGCCGCGATCGGGGGCGCCGTCACCCAGGTAGAGTGGCACCTGCCAGATTGCGCGGTCCCCGGGCTGCAGCTGGCCGTCGATCAGGTGCAGCGCCAGCTGCAGGCGTCCGGGCACGGGCGCGCTGGAGATCTTCGGCGTTGTGGCATCCGTGTCCATGCGCAGGCCCTGGCTGCGGGCGTCGACCTCGAGCTGGGCATGCAGCAACTTCAACTTGGCCAGACCGGGCGCCTGGTCCCGATAGTGGCGCGGATAGCTGAAGCGCGCGGTGAGATCCATGTCGCCCAACAGCTGCACGCCGTCAAAACTGGTGTCCGCATCGCTGAACGCCACCTCGGATTCGAAGAGCTCCGACGGCCCGCCGCGCAGCTGCTTGAGGAAGCCCACCGTACCCCGGCCCTTGCCAATGATCAGCAACTTGCCAAAGCGTGCGCTGCGGATGCTGTCGCTGTGGATGGCATCGAAACGGAGCGTCCAGCCGCGGTCGCTGCGCGGCGGTGGCGGGATGGCTTCTTCGACGCGGCTGATTTCGGCGGAAACCCCCGTCGCCTGCAAGCGCGGAACCCGTACCTCGCGCTGGAACAGGGGCAGCACCGCCAACCGGGCGCTGGCGCGCTCGGCATGCAGCACGTAGACCGTGTGGTTCACGTGGCCGCGCATGTGCACGTTCCAGGCGATGACATGGCCGGGCAGCAGCGTGATGGCCGGGCCGGTGGTCATCACGAACTTGTGCGGCTTGCGGTTGGTGACCTGGTCGAACAGCGGGGAATTGAGGAAGATGTTGCCGGCCAGCAGGTACAGCAGGTAGATGCCCAGCAGGACGTAGGCGGGAACGCGCCACCGTCGAAGCCGGTGCGGGATGTGCACGGAAACAGGAGACATCTACTGCTCTGAGGGCCGGAATTTCCACAACTATTGCGGAGCCGATGGCGGTGGCGCGTGAAGCAGCCATGGGGCACGGGCTGGATTCTGGTAGTGTCCGGCCTGGTCATCACCACAGATCTGCAGGAGACGCATGGAGATCCGGCCCGCCCGTGCAGGCGATTTCGACGCGATGTGGGGCATGTTCAAGGCGGCCATTGCGGCGCAGGATGCGCTGCCCTTTGCCGGCTCTTTTGGAGTCGAAACGTTTCGCGCGCACTGGTTCCAGGCCCAGGCACCTCATGTAGCTATGCTGGAGGGCCGGGTTGTGGGCATGTACAAGATGGGCCCGAACTTCCCTGATCTGGGGGCGCATGTGGCCAGCGCCACGTATGTGGTGGATGCGCCGGCACAAGGGCAAGGCGTGGGCCGGGCGCTGGTGGAGCACAGCCTGGAGCGGGCGAGTGCGGAAGGATTCCTGGCCATGCAGTTCAATTACGTGGTCAGTACCAATGGCCCGGCGGTGGCGCTGTACCGGAAGCTGGGGTTCGAGGTGGTGGGAACGCTACCGAAGGCGTTCCGGCATGGGACGCTGGGCCTGGTGGATGTCTACGTGATGCACCGGTTTCTGTAGAGGGCTTCAGGGACGGGCTGGCGAGCTGCTGTCCTTTCCTTGCTTGTGCGGGTCTTGGCGGCCTGCGCGACGCAGCCGAGTGGCGCGCCGCGCCAAGTGGCGCCCTTCGGGCACACTGCACTCAGCTCCATGGCTATCGGAGGATGGATCTACCTGCGCGCCGATCTCTTCCTTCCGGCCGCTCGATCAACGACGGGCAAGCGGGGAGTCAACCGTTGCGGCGCCGTATAGCACATGCTAGCGATCGAACACTATGCGCTCCCACTCAGACGGATATCGTCTTCAGAGCACGGCGAGGAGGGCGATCGGCGTGCTGCAGCTGAAGCGAGCCGTCGTGCGTGCAGTAATCCTATCGGCACCCTGTCACAGGGGGGAGGCAAGACTCGCTGCTGTCGACCCTGGGTAGGCGTCATCCCAGGCCGGGAACCACGCAGCTGAGGCGTGCAACGGAGACGGCCCATACTTCTACTCTTGGCCGAATCCGGAGCACACCATCGGATGCCTGGGTGAGGGGTAGCTCCCTCTACGCCAAAGTGATATGAACCGGTACAGACTTGTAAGAGGGGGTGCCGCTTACCGGATCAATGTAGTTCAAAGGAATGAGGCAATTTCCCTCGGGATAGTACGTTGCCACGGAGCCGCGGGAGATCTTGTAACCAATGGCAATGACGTTCTCCAGGACCCGGCCTTGCTCATTGTCGAGCGCAGTGGTTATGCGAATCTGATCGCCTTGCTGGATGCCGCGCTCGCTCATGTCTTCTTCATTCATAAAAACAACGTCGCGCCTGCCAAACACGCCACGGTAGCGGTCATCGAGGCTGTAGATCGTGGTGTTGTATTGGTCATGGCTCCGCAGGGTGGCGAGCTTTAGAACTGCAGAGTCGATTGGTGTCGGATCTTCGGCCAACCCTTGGAACCGGATGAACTCTGCCTTTCCCGAGGCGGTTGGCCACACCCGCTCAGTGGGAGGGAGAGGAAGGCGGAATCCACCAGGGATGCGAATTCTGGCGTTGTAATCCGAGAACTCGGGGAAGACGGCTTCAATTGCGTCGCGTATCACGTCGTAGTCTGCGACCATGTCCGACCAGCGCACCGTGCTGGACGGCAGGGTCGCGCTGGCAATCCCTGCAACGATTGCGGGTTCCGATCGCAATAGATCGGAGGCGGGTTTCAGCTTTCCGCGCGATGCGTGCACCATGGACATGGAGTCTTCGACCGTCACGGCTTGGGGGCCCGTCGCCTGCAGATCCTGCTCGGTTCTGCCCAGGCACGGCAGGATGAATGTGTTCTTTCCGACCAGCAAATGGCTTCGATTCAATTTGGTCGCAATATGCACGGACAGCTCCAACCCTCGCATGCCTGCAAAGCAAGCGTCTGAGTCCGGCAGGGCAACCGCGAGGTTGCCACCGAGGCATATGAGCGCCCGTGAGCGGCCGTCAATGATGGCCTGCATGGCAGCAACTGCGTCGTGACCGTGGTGGCTTGGGGCACGGAAACCGAATCGCTTCTCGATCCTGTCGATCATGTCTGCGCTGGGCTTTTCGGTGATCCCGACGCTGCGATCCCCTTGGACGTTTGAATGCCCCCGTAATGGGCATATGCCCGCGCCAGGCTTCCCAAAATTCCCCCTCAACAGAAGGAGATTCGCAATCTGCTGGACGTTCTCGGTTCCCGTGCTGTGCTGGGTCACACCCATCCCATAGGTAACGATGGTTGCGTTGGATTTGGCGTAGGCTGCCGCGACCTTGCGCAAGTCGTCTTCGGATAGGCCGGACTGGGTCACGATATCGCCCCACACAGTAGAGCGCAGATCGTCAGCAAAGGCTTCAAAGCCGTGCGTGTGCCCACGTATGAACTCGCGATCGAGGATGTTGGCGGCCTCCCCGTGGATGGCATCCATCTCAAGGAGGGCCTTCATGATGCCCTTCAGCGCCGCGGCATCACCTCCGACACGTGGCTGCAAATAGGTTGAAGCGATCTCGGTTGCACCGAAGGTCGCCATCTCCAATGCGTCCTGCGGATCGGCAAAGCGCTCAAGTGCTCGCTCGCGCAATGGATTGAATACGATGATGGGTGCGCCACGCCTGGATACTTCGTGCAGGGTACCCATCATGCGGGGATGGTTCGTGCCGGGATTGTGTCCCATGGCGATGATCAGTTCGCAGGAATCAAAATCGTCCAACGAAACGGTTCCTTTCCCGATCCCGATCGACTGAGGGAGCCCGACGCTGGTCGCCTCATGGCACATGTTGGAGCAGTCCGGAAAATTGTTGGTCCCGTACTCACGGGCAAAGATCTGGTACAGGAAGGCCGCTTCATTGGAAGCGCGGCCAGATGTGTAGAACTCAACCATGTTCGGATCTGCCTGCGACCGCAGTATCTCGCCGATTCGACTGAGTGCCTGGTCCCAATCAACTGCCTCAAAGATGTCCTTTTCCGGGTTGTAGGCCATGGGATTGGTTAGGCGGCCCTGATCTTCCAGTTGATAGTCCGTCCATTCCAACAGTGATGTAACAGTGTTGGCGGCGAAGAATTCCGGGGTCACCCGCTTCTTCGTGGCCTCCCAGGTCACGGCCTTTGCACCGTTCTCGCAGAACTGGAAGGTCGATGTGTGCTTACGATCTGGCCATGCACACCCTGGGCAATCAAAGCCTTCTGGCTTGTTTGTCCGGAACAGCGTGATGGCTGCCTCAGGTGCCACCATCTGTTCACTGATTGCCTTTGCAGTTGCACGCAGTGCCCCCCAACCACCAGCCGGCGCGTCGTACTTACGAATGCCGGGAATGTCCTTCTCTGCCATAGCACCACCTCATGTGTCAGTACACTCATGTGTCAGTACATCGATAGATGGGATATCGATAGATGGGATAACGAGCGAGAACAAGAGCGGGAGGGTCCCGGAACGCTTGGCGCGGGGTACTTCAGGAGCCATCTGGCCCCTCCGTAGCAGGAGACTGGGCGCCACAATGTTGTTTCCATGTGACGATCCTGGATTGGACAGATTGTCCGTCTGCACAGACATTTTGGCCGTTGTTTGAGCGTTGGTCGTCGGGCTACGCTGTTCGCGAATTCGATACGGTTCTGGCTGGATAGCCACCATTGGGAAGCCTTGATTAGCCCTTGAAGTTCCCTGATGGGCTGTCGCATATCCCTTAGGCGCTACCCTCCTTGCACCTTCATTTATCAACGATCGGGGTCGTCGAATGCGGATGGACAAGCTCACCTCGCGTTTCCAGCAGGCGCTGGCAGACGCACAGTCGCTGGCCGTGGGCCGCGACAACAGCATCATCGAACCGGTCCACCTGTTCAGCGCGCTGCTGGACCAGCAGGGCGGCAGCACGCGCCCGCTGCTGGCCCAGGCCGGGGTGAACGTACCGGTCCTGCGCGAGCGCCTGACCGAGGCGCTGGACGCACTGCCCAAGGTGTCCGGTCAGGCCGGCAACGTCTCGATGGGCAATGACCTGGGGCGCCTGCTGAACCAGACCGACAAGCTGGCCCAGCAGCACGGTGATGCCTTCATCGCCAGCGAGTGGTTCGTGCTGGCGGCGCTGGAGGATGGTGGCACGCTGGGCATGGCGCTGCGCGCCGCCGGTGCCGACAAGACCCGCCTGCAGGCGGCCATCGACAAGCTGCGCGGCGGCGAGAACGTGCAGTCGGAGAACGCCGAGGAGCAGCGGCAGGCGCTGGAGAAGTACACCATCGACCTGACCGCGCGCGCCGAGAGCGGCAAGCTCGACCCGGTGATCGGCCGTGACGAGGAAATCCGCCGCACCATCCAGGTGCTGCAGCGCCGGACCAAGAACAACCCGGTGCTCATCGGCGAGCCCGGCGTGGGCAAGACCGCGATCGTGGAAGGGCTGGCCCAGCGCATCATCAATGACGAAGTGCCCGAAGGCCTGCGCGGCAAGCGTGTGCTGTCGCTGGACATGGGCGCGCTGATCGCCGGCGCCAAGTTCCGCGGTGAATTCGAGGAGCGCCTGAAGGGCGTACTCAACGACCTGGCCAAGAACGAAGGCCAGATCATCCTGTTCATCGACGAGCTGCACACCATGGTCGGCGCCGGCAAGGCTGATGGCGCGATGGATGCCGGCAACATGCTGAAGCCGGCGCTGGCACGCGGCGAGCTGCACTGCATCGGTGCGACCACGCTGGACGAATACCGCAAGTACATCGAGAAGGACGCTGCGCTGGAGCGCCGCTTCC
>NZ_LEKR01000088.1:0-1170 GCF_001580555.1 Stenotrophomonas sp. DDT-1 | reverse complement strand
TTACTCGATGATCTTCGAGACCACGCCGGCGCCGACGGTACGACCGCCTTCGCGGATGGCGAAGCGCAGGCCTTCGTCCATGGCCACCGGGTTGATCAGGGTGACTTCCATCTTGACGTTGTCACCCGGCATCACCATTTCGACGCCTTCCGGCAGCTTGGCGGCGCCGGTGATGTCGGTGGTGCGGAAGTAGAACTGCGGACGGTAGCCGTTGAAGAACGGGGTGTGGCGGCCGCCCTCATCCTTCGACAGGACGTACACTTCGCCTTCGAACTTGGTGTGCGGCTTGATCGTGCCCGGCTTGGCCAGCACCTGGCCACGCTCGACGTCGTCACGCTTGGTGCCGCGCAGCAGCAGGCCAGCGTTGTCGCCTGCCTGACCCTGGTCCAGCAGCTTGCGGAACATTTCAACGCCGGTCACGGTGGTCTTCTGCACCGGACGGATGCCGACGATTTCGATTTCGTCGCCAACCTTGATCACGCCGCGCTCGATACGACCGGTCACCACGGTGCCGCGGCCCGAGATCGAGAACACGTCTTCCACCGGCATCAGGAACGGCTTGTCGATCGCACGCTCCGGCTCCGGAATCCAGCTGTCCAGCGCGTCGACCAGCTTCAGGATGGCCGGCACGCCGATGTCGCTCTGGTCGCCTTCCAGCGCCAGACGGGCCGAACCGGCGATGATCGGGGTGTCGTCGCCCGGGAACTCGTACTTGCTCAGCAGCTCGCGCACTTCCATCTCGACCAGCTCGAGCAGCTCGGCGTCGTCCACCATGTCGGCCTTGTTCAGGAACACGACGATGTACGGCACGCCGACTTGGCGCGACAGCAGGATGTGCTCACGGGTCTGCGGCATCGGGCCGTCAGCGGCCGAGCACACCAGGATCGCGCCGTCCATCTGGGCGGCACCGGTGATCATGTTCTTGACGTAGTCAGCGTGGCCCGGGCAGTCAACGTGGGCGTAGTGACGGATCGGGGATTCGTATTCGACGTGCGCGGTCGAGATCGTGATGCCACGTGCCTTTTCTTCCGGCGCGGCGTCGATCGAGGAGTAGTCCTTGAACTCGCCACCGAAGCGCTCGGCACCGATCTTGGTCAGTGCGGCGGTCAGCGTGGTCTTGCCGTGGTCGACGTGACCGATGGTGCCGACGTTGACGTGCGGCTTGGTGCG
>NZ_LEKR01000087.1:0-1522 GCF_001580555.1 Stenotrophomonas sp. DDT-1 | reverse complement strand
GCTGCAATGTTCTTCCAGGGCACTCTGGGTACCTTCATGGCATATTCGCAGATAGGTGGTAGCGCCGTGCCGACCTCGCCGGGTCCGAATGGGCAGCCGCCGGGTTCTAGTGGGTCGGGTGGTATGTTTACGCCTCCGGCGCCAGCTTCGAACTCAAGTACCGGTGTGTTGGCCAACCAGAGTGCGACACCTAGGCTCCAAGGTCAGGGCGAAGTGCAATCTGCTTCAGGCCCAGGTTTGCGGGGCAATGCTCCCTCCGGCAATACTTGATTGACCAAAATTGTCGTCAATGGAATCCCGCCCTCATGAAATCCGCGTTGCCTGCATTGATGGTCCTGATGGTTGGAACTGCTTGGAGCATTGATTCCGCCTTGGCAGAGGGAAATTGTCCGCCTGGCTTCTATCCTATCGGTGGCCAAGGGGTGCAGGGTTGTGCGCCGATTCCCGGGGCAAGTGGCGGTGGTACAACCGCCCCTGTTTCATCGCCTCAACCTTCCGGTGAGTGGATCACCACTTGGGGAGCGATTGCCACCTCCAAGCGCACTTCCGATGCTGGCGTATCCACTGGTCAGCGAAAGAAAAGTGGCGCGGAAAGAGAGGCGCTTGGCAAATGTTCCTCGGCGGGTGCAAAGGACTGTCAAGTGGTGCTTGCCTACTTCAATCAATGTGCCGCGTGGGTGGTGCCAAGTGGACAGACGGGGCGGGGAGGATCTGGCATAGGACGAGGACCAACACTTGAGCTGGCGGAGCAGGAGGCGCAGAAGGGCTGCACAAATGACGAAGCTGGAGCCTGCAAGGTCTTTTACACTGACTGCACGAAACCCATCTTCAGGACTTACTGAAACAGTAGAGTTGGATCTGTTCTGAGGACCTCGGGACTCTACATCTGAAGTATCAGATCTCGTGCTTCGAGGAAGAGACAGGCTTGTATGCGGATGATTTGATGGCTGAGCCTCGGCTACAATGAGTTCGCAAACACTTCGGTGAGCCGGCGGAAGCTGTTGGAGATGTACTCGGACGAGGTCAGCGCGTGTCGCGGACAGATCATCGGCCGGTGACGGATGGACCGGCCGATACAGTAGGCGCATGCTGTTGCTGTACCAGATCGCAATGTCATTGCTCATTGGTTTTGGTCCGCTGTTCATCCTCTGCCTGCTGTTTGAGCAGACGAAGTCCCTGTCCAACGATGGTTGTTCTTTGGCATCGGCACCCTGTTCTCGATGGCGGTGCTGGCTGCGATGACCGGCAGTGCCATGGAAATGGTGGCGCGCGTGACGGCTTCGTTCTGAGGCGCGTCTGCGCTGGGTGCACTGCTGGGGTCGAACCTGACCGAGGGCATGAGCAGCATGGCGCTGCAGCAGGGCGGCATGGGCCTGATCCTGACGACGCTGATTGTGACTGCGCCCCCAATGGCTGCAATGTTCTTCCAGGGCACTCTGGGTACCTTCATGGCATATTCGCAGATAGGTGGTAGCGCCGTGCCGACCTCGCCGGGTCCGAATGGGCAGCCGCCGGGTTCTAG
>NZ_LEKR01000086.1:0-1773 GCF_001580555.1 Stenotrophomonas sp. DDT-1 | reverse complement strand
GGTAATCCAGATCCAGCGGACGCTGCAGCTGGCGGCCGTTGCCGTAGGTCCAGCCGGTCGCCGGGCCGAAGGCCGCATAGGTCACGTTGTTCACCACGATCTGGCGCGCCTGGCCAGGCCGGGTCAGGCCGATCTGGCTGATGCGGCCCTGGGTATCGCGCACGTAGTCAGCCACGCTGCCATCGGGCTAGTTTGTCCCGGTGATTTAAGCAACCCATTCAAATCAGCAGGATCTTCTCGATCGCCGAAGCTGCCAGACGTAGTCGCAAGGCGTTCGAGCGTTACCCATGGCAGCCTAACCTGATGTGGCAGCAAGTTGTACCCGCCGCCATACCTCATCCGACATCGAGTTCTTCCACGTCTGAGCAAGGAGATCCCGAAGAGATGGGTCGTGCTTTGCCAAGCTTTCAACCCTCTCGATTTCGGTCTCGCCGTGGGCAACCAAGTAGTCCTCCAAAGGTCCGGCAGCAAGATTGGAAAGTAGATGCGCATCCACATCCATTCGCCTGACAGCCTCAATGAATTTCCAACCTTCGCCAGGATCTCGCTGGATGATGCCATCAACTTCATCCAGCACGCCTGTGAGCGGATCCCGCTCATTCGCATCGGCTGCGAGCCGATTAAAACTAACCCATGCTTCAGCGACTTTTTCCATGCACTCTTTATCAAACATTGTCTAGATCTCAAATTGGTTGAGCCATAGTCGCCCATTGCCAAGCCTCATTGCTATAACCTACACAGCGCTTTGCTGCAGATTCAGCAAGCAATCGCCTCAACTGTGCCTGCTTGTTTTGAAATTGCTGCACATGCCCATTTATTGACATACGACCGGTAGCCGGAAGCCCACGTCTATCCAGTTTAAGATCCCAGTATCGCTTTCTCAGCTCGACCACCAAAGAATCTATCTTTGCTATGAGACGATTACAGTCATCGTCGTCTTCTTTCTCGCACGCCTTGGATATGATGTTCCGCGTCAGAATTGACGCGGGACTTTGCGGATTTAAGATACTGCTTGAGTGAGTTAGGCTAAGGCTATTCAGCGCATTTGTCGTTGCGGCAAGGCCAGAAGACACTTCCCCCCAAGAAGCGGGCGCAGCGAAGTTTGATTGATTGTCTCCTGTAGGAGCTTGGTTCGAATTCATCATAGCGCGAGAGCCTGCGTGCACGCCGCTGCGCATGACTTGCAGACCCTCTGCGTCACTATGTGAGCCCGGGGAACTTAGTGCGTAGCTGAAGGTACTTATTCCACCGGCCAACCCAATCGGATCACTCTGGGAATACCGCCCCACCTCCGGCTCGTACTCCCGCTGGTAGTTGTAGAACAACCCACTCGCATCGGTCGCCTGCTGGCCCGGGAAGCGCAGTGCCAGCTCGAACGCCACACCATCCCCATCCGGATCAGCGCTCGGAATCTGGTTGCCGAACACCTCGCTCTTGTTGCTCCACTCCCAGATCGCAACATTCCGCACCGGATCGATCACCACGCGCGGCGTGCCCAGATGATCCGGCTGCACGTAGGCCAGCTCCGGCACGCCGGTAGCCGGCGTGTTGATCAGCGCTACCGGGTAGTTGTCCAGCCAGATGGCCTGCTGTTGCGCCTGGCCCGTGGCCGAGTAATTGCCCAGCCACTGCCCTGCTTCGTCATACAGGGTGATCTGAGCCGCGCCACTGGCCGGGGTACGCAGCACGCGCTCACCGCGATGGTTGTAGGCGTAGCTTTCCAGCACGGCATTGCCCTGCTTCACCGCGTTCATGCGGTTGGCATCGCTGTAG
>NZ_LEKR01000085.1:0-2264 GCF_001580555.1 Stenotrophomonas sp. DDT-1 | reverse complement strand
CCCACGCTTTCGTGCCTCAGTGTCAATGTTGGTCCAGGTAGCTGCCTTCGCCATGGATGTTCCTCCTGATCTCTACGCATTTCACTGCTACACCAGGAATTCCGCTACCCTCTACCACATTCTAGTCATCCAGTATCCACTGCAGTTCCCAGGTTGAGCCCAGGGCTTTCACAACGGACTTAAATAACCACCTACGCACGCTTTACGCCCAGTAATTCCGAGTAACGCTTGCACCCTTCGTATTACCGCGGCTGCTGGCACGAAGTTAGCCGGTGCTTATTCTTTGGGTACCGTCATCCCAACCGGGTATTAGCCAGCTGGATTTCTTTCCCAACAAAAGGGCTTTACAACCCGAAGGCCTTCTTCACCCACGCGGTATGGCTGGATCAGGCTTGCGCCCATTGTCCAATATTCCCCACTGCTGCCTCCCGTAGGAGTCTGGACCGTGTCTCAGTTCCAGTGTGGCTGATCATCCTCTCAGACCAGCTACGGATCGTCGCCTTGGTGGGCCTTTACCCCGCCAACTAGCTAATCCGACATCGGCTCATTCAATCGCGCAAGGCCCGAAGGTCCCCTGCTTTCACCCGTAGGTCGTATGCGGTATTAGCGTAAGTTTCCCTACGTTATCCCCCACGACAGAGTAGATTCCGATGTATTCCTCACCCGTCCGCCACTCGCCACCCAGAGAGCAAGCTCTCCTGTGCTGCCGTTCGACTTGCATGTGTTAGGCCTACCGCCAGCGTTCACTCTGAGCCAGGATCAAACTCTTCACTTAAAACTGCATGATCCGAAGATCAAAATTTAAAGCTGCAGATGATTGATTCTGGCAACGTATCGCTTGCTTTAAAACAATTAATAGTTGCTTGATCAAACGTCTGCAAGATGGACAATCATCCTTCCTGCAGGCGCCTTCACAAGATACCTGCGCATACTTTCAAAGATCCGGGGAAGTGGCCTCAGCGCCATTCCCGTGTGCTGCGAAGTTTCCTTCGTAGCGAGCCGCCCATTATAGCCGGCTTTTCCGCCTCGTCAACACCTTTTTTCAAGGCCGTCTCACCGGAGCGGACGTTGTTGCCGATGCTGCTTCGTCGTTGGGCCCGGAGGGCCTTTCGTCGTTGCGAGCCGCCTATTATGGCAGGCCTTTCAGCTTTGTCAACAACTTGTTTGAGGAACTTCAAGCTCTTCGTGAAGTTGTTGCCGCAAGTCCAGGTCGAAACCGGGTGCCTGCAAAAAAAGGAAAACCCCGCTGCGCAAGCAGCGGGGTTTTGGGTGTAAACCCTGGCGATGACCTACTCTCGCATGGCTTGAGCCACACTACCATCGGCGCAGCTGCGTTTCACTTCCGAGTTCGGGATGGGATCGGGTGGTTCCACAGCGCTAATTTCACCAGGGAGGCTTTTGGAGCGTCGCACTCGTCCCTGTGGGACAAGGCGCCAGCCTCGCATAGTTCTTGTGACGTAGCGTGCACTTGGATGCTCTTACGACGCTGTCGTAAAGCCAAGGCAACTTGAGGTTATATGGTCAAGCCGCACGGATCATTAGTATCAGTTAGCTCAATACATTGCTGTACTTACACACCTGACCTATCAACCACGTAGTCTACATGGTTCCTTCAGGGGGCTTGTGCCCCGGGAGATCTCATCTTGAGGCGCGCTTCCCGCTTAGATGCTTTCAGCGGTTATCGCTTCCGAACATAGCTACCCGGCAATGCCACTGGCGTGACAACCGGAACACCAGAGGTTCGTCCACTCCGGTCCTCTCGTACTAGGAGCAGCCCCTCTCAAATCTCCAACGCCCATGGCAGATAGGGACCGAACTGTCTCACGACGTTCTGAACCCAGCTCGCGTACCACTTTAAATGGCGAACAGCCATACCCTTGGGACCGACTACAGCCCCAGGATGTGATGAGCCGACATCGAGGTGCCAAACACCGCCGTCGATATGAACTCTTGGGCGGTATCAGCCTGTTATCCCCGGAGTACCTTTTATCCGTTGAGCGATGGCCCTTCCATACAGAACCACCGGATCACTAAGTCCTAGTTTCCTACCTGCTTGATCCGTCGATCTTGCAGTCAAGCACGCTTATGCCTTTGCACACAGTGCGCGATGTCCGACCGCGCTGAGCGTACCTTCGAGCTCCTCCGTTACTCTTTAGGAGGAGACCGCCCCAGTCAAACTACCCACCATACACGGTCCCCGACCCAGATAATGGGCCCAGGTTAGAACGTCAAGCACGACAGGGTGGTATTTCAAGGATGGCTCC
>NZ_LEKR01000084.1:0-2430 GCF_001580555.1 Stenotrophomonas sp. DDT-1 | reverse complement strand
CATCGGCCAGGCCGGTGTGAGATGTCCCTTTCTGGGGCCTTAGCTCAGCTGGGAGAGCACCTGCTTTGCAAGCAGGGGGTCGTCGGTTCGATCCCGACAGGCTCCACCAGGGAGATTAAGAAACAAGCTCCGGGTCTGTAGCTCAGGTGGTTAGAGCGCACCCCTGATAAGGGTGAGGTCGGTGGTTCGAGTCCTCCCAGACCCACCATTCTCTGAATGACGCATACATTCGATCTTTATACGCATCAGCACTGTGGCTGGTACGTGTTCTTTTAAAACTTGTGACGTAGCGAGCGTTTGAGATGTTCTATCAGACGTGTCGTGAGGCTAAGGCGAGAGACATAAGTCTCTTTATTGATTGAGTCGTTATATTCGTATCCGGGCTTTGTACCCCCGGGTCATATGTAACCCAAGGCAACTTGCGGTTATATGGTCAAGCGAATAAGCGCACACGGTGGATGCCTTGGCGGTCAGAGGCGATGAAGGACGTGGCAGCCTGCGAAAAGTATCGGGGAGCTGGCAACAAGCTTTGATCCGGTAATGTCCGAATGGGGAAACCCACCCGCTTGCGGGTATCCTGCAGTGAATACATAGCTGCTGGAAGCGAACCTGGTGAACTGAAATATCTAAGTAACCAGAGGAAAAGAAATCAACCGAGATTCCGTAAGTAGCGACGAGCGAACGCGGACTAGCCCTTAAGCTGATTTGGTTCTAGGAAAACACTCTGGAAAGAGTGGCCATAGAAGGTGATAGCCCTGTATCTGAAAGGGCCATTTCAGTGAAGACGAGTAGGGCGGGGCACGTGAAACCCTGTCTGAACATGGGGGGACCATCCTCCAAGGCTAAATACTACTGACCGACCGATAGTGAACCAGTACCGTGAGGGAAAGGCGAAAAGAACCCCGGAGAGGGGAGTGAAATAGAACCTGAAACCGTGTGCGTACAAGCAGTAGGAGCTCCGCAAGGAGTGACTGCGTACCTTTTGTATAATGGGTCAGCGACTTACTGTTCGTGGCAAGCTTAACCGTATAGGGGAGGCGAAGGGAAACCGAGTCTGATAAGGGCGCATAGTCGCGGGCAGTAGACCCGAAACCGGGTGATCTAGTCATGCCCAGGGTGAAGGTGCGGTAACACGCACTGGAGGCCCGAACCCACTCCCGTTGCAAAGGTAGGGGATGAGGTGTGATTAGGAGTGAAAAGCTAATCGAACCCGGAGATAGCTGGTTCTCCTCGAAAGCTATTTAGGTAGCGCCTCATATGTATCCTCTCGGGGGTAGAGCACTGTTATGGCTAGGGGGTCATCGCGACTTACCAAACCATTGCAAACTCCGAATACCGAGACGGACTGTATGGGAGACACACGGCGGGTGCTAACGTCCGTCGTGAAAAGGGAAACAACCCAGACCCACAGCTAAGGTCCCAAATTTTGTGCTAAGTGGAAAACCATGTGGAAAGGCACAGACAGCCAGGAGGTTGGCTTAGAAGCAGCCACCCTTTAAAGAAAGCGTAATAGCTCACTGGTCGAGTCGGTCTGCGGGGAAGATTTAACGGGGCTAAGCACAGAACCGAAGCTTGGGGTGCATAACTTTGTTATGCGCGGTAGAGGAGCGTTCCGTAAGCCGTTGAAGGTGGATTGAGAAGTCTGCTGGAGGTATCGGAAGTGCGAATGCTGACATGAGTAACGATAATGCGGGTGAAAAACCCGCACGCCGAAAGCCCAAGGTTTCCTTGCGCAACGTTAATCGGCGCAGGGTGAGTCGGCCCCTAAGGCGAGGACGAAAGTCGTAGTCGATGGGAAGCAGGTTAATATTCCTGCACCTCGCGTAAGTGCGATGGAGGGACGGAGAAGGTTAGGTGTACCAGGCGTTGGTTGTCCTGGGGAAAGGCGGTAGGTTTGGATCTTTGGCAAATCCGGGATCCTTTAAGACCGAGCACCGAGACGAGCCTTTATGGCAAAGTCACTGATACCACGCTTCCAGGAAAAGCTCCTAAGCTTCAGCTTACGCAGACCGTACCGTAAACCGACACAGGTGGGTAGGATGAGAATTCTCAGGCGCTTGAGAGAACTCGGGTGAAGGAACTAGGCAACATGGCACCGTAACTTCGGGAGAAGGTGCACCCTTTTTGGTGGCTCGTGCGAGCTATAGCTGAAGAGGGTCGCAGTAACCAGGCCGCTGCGACTGTTTATCAAAAACACAGCACTCTGCAAACACGAAAGTGGACGTATAGGGTGTGACGCCTGCCCGGTGCTGGAAGGTTAATTGATGGGGTCAGCCGCAAGGCGAAGCTCTTGATCGAAGCCCCAGTAAACGGCGGCCGTAACTATAACGGTCCTAAGGTAGCGAAATTCCTTGTCGGGTAAGTTCCGACCTGCACGAATGGCGTAACGACAGCGGCGCTGTCTCCACCCGAGACTCAGTGAAATTGAAA
>NZ_LEKR01000083.1:0-4799 GCF_001580555.1 Stenotrophomonas sp. DDT-1 | reverse complement strand
GTCGAGTAACAGTCGACTCTACCCGCGCCCAGCCATGAGGGGCCCCGCCGTTGGCTGGAACCCATCATTCCACCGCGGAATTGGCGCCCAGGCCCCGCTGGGCCTACCATCGGCGGTCCCCACCCCCACCGCCCCTTCCATGTCCGCTCCCGCTTCCGCCGCACCGCGCCGCTGGTTCGTCGCCGGCGACTTCAACGGCTTCTTCGGCCTGGTCGTCGACAACCTTTCCATCCTCGGCTTCATCGCCATGGCCCTGGTCGGGATCTTCCAGTTCCCCGCCGACGTGGTGTTCGGCCGCATGTTCCCCGGCACGGCCTTCGGCGTGCTGATAGGCAACCTGCTGTACACCCTGATGGCACGCCGGCTGGCCGCGCGCAGCGGCCGTGACGACGTCACCGCCATGCCGCTCGGCCTGGATGCCCCGACCAGCATCGGCATGGCCCTGCTGGTGCTTGGCCCGGCCTTCATCGCTTTCAAGCAGCAGGGCATGGACCCGCACGCGGCGGGCATCGCCACCTGGCAGCTGGGCATGGCGGCGCTGGTCATCATGGGCGTGCTCAAGTTCGTGCTGTCGTTCTTCGGTGAAGCAGTCACCCGCGCGCTGCCGCGTGCCGCGCTGCTGGGTTCCATCGCCGGCATCGCGCTGGTGCTGATGGGCCTGCTGCCGCTGCTGGAAACGCTGCGCTCGCCGCTGGTCGGCTTCACCACGCTGGGCCTGCTGCTGTATGTGCTGATCGCCAAGGGCAAGCTGCCGGTGCGTGGCCCGGGCGTGCTGCTGGCCTTCGTGTTCGGCACCGTGCTGTATTACGGCCTGGGCCTGGCCGGGCTGGGTGCGCCGGGATTCCATGTGCCGGAGTGGGTGCCGCCGCAGGTGGTGCTGCCGCTGCCGACGCTGGGCTTCCTCGACGGCCTGCCCACTGCGATGACCTACCTGCCGCTGCTGCTGCCGTTCGGCCTGCTGATGGTGGTCGGCGGCATCAATGTGTCTGAAAGCGCGCGTGCGGCCGGCGATGACTACCGCACCCGCGACATCCTGCTGGTGGAAGCGGTGGCTACGCTGGTGGCAGGCGTCTGTGGCGGCGTCGCGCAGACCACGCCGTACATCGGCCAGCCGGCGTACAAGCACATGGGCGCGCGCAGCGGCTATACGCTGCTGACCGGCCTGTTCGTCGGCATCGGCGGCATGCTCGGCATCATCTCCGGGCTGGTGCAGTGGCTGCCGCTGGCGGTGCTGGCACCGATCATCGTATACGTGGCCATCGACATCACCACCCAGGCCTTCCAGGCCACGCCGCGCCACCATACCGGCGCGATGGTGTTCGGTTTCCTGCCTTCGGTGGCCTACCTGCTGGCGATCAAGGCACCCGGCTGGATCGCACCGGATCAGCTGCCCCAGCTGCTGACCAAGCTCGACGGCCACGGCCTGCCGGAGCTGGCGGTGATCTTCACCCTCGGCAACGGCTTCATCATCACCTCGATGCTGTGGATTTCGGCGGTGGCGGCGATGGTCGATGGCCGCCTGCGCCGTGCCTGCGGCTTCCTGCTGGTGGCGGCGGTACTGACCCTGTTCGGGCTGATCCACTCGGTGGATCCGCGCGGCGGCATCTACCTGCCGTGGGAGCTGGAAGGATTGGCGCGCATCATCAGTGTGCAGTTTGCCGGTGCCTACGTGGCCCTGGCGCTGCTGCTGGGCCTGCTGTCGCTGCAGAAGCAGCCGGTGAAGCCGCTGGGTGATCGCACCGATCATTGACCGGTGACGCCGGGCATGGCCCGGCGCTACCGCTTCTTCCACTTCTGGTGCTATGTAGAGCCGAGCCTGCGCTCGGCTGCTCTGAGCCGAGCATGGCTCGGCTCTACAGGGGCGTGTTGCGGGCGGCGAATGCTCACAGCCCGCTCTGCCGGCCAGCGGCCAGCACTACCGCTCGGCGTCCAGCTCCGGGTAATGGCGGAAGATGCCATCCGTGTTGAACGCCAGCCGCCGTTCCGAGGCCAGGTAGGCGGCGATGTTCGGCCGCTTCGCCACCCGCGCCTGCAGCGCGCGCAGCAGGGGCAGTGTGGGCGCCAGTGCCTGCATGCGACGCGGGAACATGTAGTCCAGCCCACTCAGCAGCTGGAACAGCGACAGGTCCACATACGAATGCTCGCGCAGTGCATGGCGGCCACCGTTGGCGGCCAGCACCCGTTCGAAGTAGCCCAGGAACTTCGGCAGGCGCTCGCTGCGCAGCGACGCGGCACGTGCCTTGGCCTCGGTCTTCTGCGCTTCGTAGTATTTCGATGCGGCGATCGGATGATGGGTGTCATGCACTTCGGCCACCAGGTCAGCGATGGTCAACTGCAGTTGCAGCGCCTGCATCCGCCGCGATGCGGCCTGCGGCACCAGATCCAGCGCCGGGCCGAGGACGTCCAGGATCGCGGCAACCTGCGCAATGACCTGGCGACCGGCCTTCAGGAACGGCGGCGCGAAGGGCTGCGGGCCTTCGCTGTGGCCCTCCAGGAACGGCTGCATCACCGCATCACCGTGCACCCGCGCCATGTCGATGTAGTCGGCGCCGGCATCTTCCAGCGCCAGCCGCACGAACTCGCCCCGGCCCTGGATGCCGGTCCAGTAATACAGCGCGTACTGCATGGCAGTGTCTCCGCAGGACAAGGCCCACAGCCTCGCGCGCGGCACGCAAAGCAGGCGTGAGCGCGGCTTTGGCGCGGGCCGAAGCCGAACGGCAGCGGAACAGGCGGGGAACCGGCTGGAACCGGTGGGGTCACACCTTCTCCATGCGTGTGAAACGAGGGTGCTGCATCATGCAGAGTGGAAAGGCGGTATGGCCCTGGGTGCTGGGTGTGGTGGTGATCGGCGGCGCGGGCGGTTGGTTGTTCCGCGATCAGCTGAAGAGCCTGGCAGACGGTGTCTCGGTGCCGGTGCAATCGCCCCCCGCCAGTACCAGCGCGCCGCCACAACCGCAGGCGGCCGCGGAACCCGCGCCAGCGCCACCGACGATCAAGCATCCGCTGGATACCGAGGCCGCGGCTGATCCGGCGCTACCGAAGCTGGCTGACAGCGATACGGCTGCCTGGGGTGCATTGAGCCAGCTGTTCCAGGGCGAGGGCCCGATGACCCTGCTGCTGCGCGATCACCTGATCCAGCGCCTGGTCACCCAGGTCGACAACCTGGACAAACCAAGCGTGCCGCCGACGGCGCTGGCCGCACGGCCGCTGCCGGGCAACCTGCAGGTCGAGCCTGGCGAGGGCGGGGAACGCATCGCGGCAAGCAACTCGGCACGTTACGCGCCCTATGTGCAGGCCTTTACTGCGCTGGATCCAGCGGCAGCGGCTACGGCGTACAAGCGCTTCTATCCGTTGATCCAGCAGGCCTACGTCGACCTGGGCCGGCCCGAGGGCTACTTCAACGACCGTCTGGTGGCGGTGATCGACCATCTGCTGGAGACCCCGGAACTAGCGCAGGCGCCGTTGGTGCAGCGCGATGAGCGCGGCCGTTACCGCTTTGTCGATCCCACCCTGCAGTCGCGCTCGATCGGGCAGAAGGCGCTGTTGCGCATGGACGCCACGCAGGCGCGGGCGGTCAAGCAGCAGCTGCGGGCGCTCCGCTCTGCGATCACCCGCTGAACCGGTCCACTGCGCCGAACTGATCGGGATCAACGCGCCGACCACACCCGTTCCGGCATGCTGGCCGCAGGCTGACTGGCCTCGGGGTGCAGTCGCAGCCACCCTTGAAACGGGGTGGGGCAGCCGCATCTTCCCAGCATCGCCGGCGCGGGCCGGCCCTGATGACCGATGAGGATTCGCAATGCGGATGGACAAGCTCACCTCGCGTTTCCAGCAGGCGCTGGCAGACGCACAGTCGCTGGCTGTGGGCCGCGACAACAGCATCATCGAACCGGTCCACCTGTTCAGCGCGTTGCTGGACCAGCAGGGTGGCAGCACGCGCCCGCTGCTGGCCCAGGCCGGGGTGAACGTGCCGGTGCTGCGCGAGCGCCTGACCGAGGCGCTGGACGCACTGCCCAAGGTGTCCGGTCAGGCCGGCAACGTGTCGATGGGCAATGACCTGGGGCGCCTGCTGAACCAGACCGACAAGCTGGCCCAGCAGCACGGTGATGCCTTCATCGCCAGCGAGTGGTTCGTGCTGGCGGCGCTGGACGACGGCGGCACGCTGGGCATGGCGCTGCGCGCCGCCGGTGCCGACAAGACCCGCCTGCAGGCGGCCATCGACAAGCTGCGCGGCGGCGAGAACGTGCAGTCGGAGAACGCCGAGGAGCAGCGGCAGGCGCTGGAGAAGTACACCATCGACCTGACCGCGCGCGCCGAGAGCGGCAAGCTCGACCCGGTGATCGGCCGTGACGAGGAAATCCGCCGCACCATCCAGGTGCTGCAGCGCCGGACCAAGAACAACCCGGTGCTCATCGGCGAGCCCGGCGTGGGCAAGACCGCGATCGTGGAAGGGCTCGCCCAGCGCATCATCAATGACGAAGTGCCCGAAGGCCTGCGCGGCAAGCGTGTGCTGTCGCTGGACATGGGCGCGCTGATCGCCGGCGCCAAGTTCCGCGGTGAATTCGAGGAGCGCCTGAAGGGCGTGCTCAACGACCTGGCCAAGAACGAAGGCCAGATCATCCTGTTCATCGACGAGCTGCACACCATGGTCGGCGCCGGCAAGGCCGACGGTGCGATGGATGCCGGCAACATGCTGAAGCCGGCGCTGGCACGCGGCGAGCTGCACTGCATCGGTGCGACCACGCTGGACGAATACCGCAAGTACATCGAGAAGGACGCTGCGCTGGAGCGCCGCTTCC
>NZ_LEKR01000082.1:0-5692 GCF_001580555.1 Stenotrophomonas sp. DDT-1 | reverse complement strand
CCCCGATGCCACGCGATGCCCCAACCGCCTACTTGCCCAGCCGGGCGACCAGGGCCTGCAGGGCGTTCTGTGCGTCCGGAGCGAACCAGGCGTCGACGAAGCGGTCGAGCTGGATCAGGTCCGGGTGCAGCGCTTCGTGCAGGTCGGCGCGAGCGATGGCGCGGGTCAGCAGCATCGGCTGCCGAGGCTGCTTCAGCAGGTTCTGCAGCCAGGCCACGGCGCGGGCCACCACCAGGTCGCCTTCGGCCAGTTCATCGACCAGGCCGATCTGCAGCGCCTGTTCGGCCGGTACCAGCGAACCGGTGGTCAGCAGCACGCCGGCGCGGTGCACGCCCACCGCACGGCGCAGCAGGCGCTGGATGCCCTCCGGCGCGATCAGGCCCACCTGCACCTCGTTCAGGCCGATGGCATACGGCCGCGACGGATCGGCGCTGCGCGCCATTACCCGGTAGTCGCAGCACAGGGCCAGCACGCAGCCGCCGGCCGGGGCGTGGCCGGTGATCGCCGCGACCACCGGGATGCGGCTCTCGGCCAGTGTGCGCACGGCGCCAAAGAAAGCGTTCCAGGTGTCCAGCAGCCTGTGCTTGTCATCGCCATGCGAGAGCAGGTGCGGCACGTCCATTCCACCGGTGAAGATGCGCTCGCTGCCCGACAGCACGATGCCGTGCGCGTCTTCGGCCATGGCCAGTTCGATGGCATGGATCAACTGCCGGCACAGATCGTTGTCCAGTGCATTGACCGGCGGCCGCGCCAGGCGCAGTTCGCGGATGGGGCCGTGGTTGATCACCTCGATGAGCGTCGTCATGCTGCGGTCTCGTTGCGAAGAAGGAACCTGGGCGATGATAACCAAACCATTCGTTGGCGTACTGTGGGTGCTGTGTGCGGCCGCAGCATCGGCTTCGGCTGCGGAATCACGCTGCGTCACGATGGAGCAGGGTTGGGCGCGGTTGCCACCGAATCCGGCGATGCCCATGACTGCCGGCTATGGCGTGATCCACAACGGCTGCAGCAGGGCGGTGGTGATCACCGGTGCGACCAGCAGTAGTTTCGGCGACGTGTCGCTGCACGAGACCACGATTGTCGATGGGGTCAGCCGCATGCGTGCGATCGAACGCCTGCCGCTGGCAGCCGGCGCGCGTGCCGAACTCAAGCCCGGTGGCCTGCACCTGATGCTGATGCGGGGCCAGGGCGCGCTGAAGGAGGGGCAGGCGGTACCGCTGCGGCTGCAGCTGGAAGGCGGCGGCGAAGCGAGTGCGGCGTTGACCGTGCGCAAGGCCGCGAAATGACGGTCGGGTAGTGCCGGCCAGCGGCCGGCACTACCGCAGGGTCTTACGACCAGTCGTACGAGAACAGCACCGTGCGGCTTACCGGCTCATACAGCATCACGATCGCGTCGGGGCCGGTGGCGCACCAGTTGTAGCCGGCGACTTCGGCGACGGCGAAGAACTTGTGGCCATCGCGGCGGATGATCGCCAGTTCGGCATCATCTGGAGCATGCCGGTCGTTGGCGGCGTCGGTGAATTCCAGGGTGAAGGCGGCCGGAATATCGGCCGTTTCGATCCAGTTGCCACAGGAAATCTGTCCCCCCAGCGTATCCAGATAATCGCGCTCGCTGGCCTCACCCTTGCCGTAGCGCGAGTAGCAGGCGAGGCGGCCATGCGTGGCGTGGTAGTGGCGGGCCTTGGCGTAGCTGTCGCGCATCTGCGCAATGTGTTCCTGCGCGTCCTTGTCCTGTACTGCGTCGCCGATGAAATAGCCCTCGTTGCCGAGGAAGCGCATCTGGTTGCCGGTGGTCAGCTCGAAGGCGATCCAGTTGGTGCCGGTGAAATCGTTGTGGTGTTCTTCGGTGGTTTCGCCGATGCAGCCGTCGTACGGCTCGATCGGGCACAGCATCGTCGCCACCTGGCCGGCCAGTTCAGGGCGCAGCACACCGAGGTCGATCTTCAGCAGCGGCAGCAGGTGCTTGCCGAGCCACGTCTGGTCGGCGGGGAAGACATCGGTAGGGAAGGGGACCATGCCGGGCAGCAGGTCGCGCAGTTCAGTCTGGTGGATCATCTCAGTCCTTTGAATGGGTTCGGTAGTGCCGGCCGCTGGCCGGCATGCGCGAAGCGTCTGGAGGTTGCCGGCCAGCGGCCGGCACTACCTTCAGGTGGAAGCGCTGCGGATCGCCTCAGGCAGCGGCGCGCTCCTGCCGGTCTGGGTATCCATCCAGACCACCACCACGTTGCCGTCGGAATACAGCTTCGACGCGTCCTGCTGGTCGACAATGCGGTGGCCGATGGTCACGCTGCTGTTGCCCAGGCGCTCGACGAACAATTCGACCACGATGTCGTTGGGCCACACGATCGGCAGCCGGTAATTGACGTTGGTCGCGGCCACGACCGGGGCGATGCGGTCGGTCATCGACACGCCGTCCACGCCCAGCATCCAGCGCACGCGCGCTTCTTCCAGGTAGGAAATGTACTTGGCGTTGTTGACGTGGCCCATGCTGTCCATGTCACGCCAGCGCACGCTGATCGGGATGCGGGCCAGGATCTTGTGTTCGCTGCTCATCAGGCGTCCTTCTTCTTCGACGTGCTCTTGCTGGCCTTGCCGGTGCTCTTGGCGGCCACGGCCTTCTTCGCCACCTTGGCGGGCTTCTCGGGCTTCACCTTGCGCGGCGGGCGGGCGTCAGGCTTGTTGGCCACGGCGGCCGGCTGCTCGGGGCGCGCGCTGGTGGAGGGCAGCATGCGGGCCAGGAACTGGCCGGTGTACGACTGCGGGCAGGCCGCCACGTCTTCCGGCGTGCCGGTGACCAGGATGGTGCCGCCGCGGTGGCCACCCTCCGGACCCAGATCGACGATCCAGTCGGCGGTCTTGATCACGTCCAGGTTGTGCTCGATCACCACCACCGTGTTGCCTTCGTCGCGCAGCTTGTGCAGCACGCCCAGCAGCGCTTCGATGTCGTGGAAGTGCAGACCGGTGGTCGGCTCGTCGAGGATGTACAGGGTGCGGCCGGTATCGCGGCGCGACAGTTCCTTGGACAGCTTCACGCGCTGCGCTTCGCCACCGGACAGCGTGGTCGCGCTCTGGCCCAGCTTGATGTAGCTCAGGCCGACGTCGACCAGCGTTTCCAGCTTGCGTGCGATCGACGGCACCGGCTCGAACAGCTTCAGTGCATCCTCGACGGTCATTTCCAGCACGTCGTTGATGTTGAAACCCTTGTACAGGATCTCCAGCGTCTCGCGGTTGTAGCGCTTGCCGTGGCAGACATCGCACGGCACGTACACGTCCGGCAGGAAGTGCATCTCGACCTTGATCAGGCCATCGCCCTGGCAGGCCTCGCAGCGGCCACCACGCACATTGAAGCTGAAGCGGCCCGGCGAGTAGCCGCGTGCACGCGCTTCGGGCACCTGTGCGAACAGTTCGCGCAGGGGAGTGAACAGGCCGGTGTAGGTGGCCGGGTTCGAACGCGGGGTGCGGCCGATCGGCGACTGGTCGATGTCCACCACCTTGTCGAACAGGTCCAGGCCATCGATCTCCTTGTACGGGGCGATCGGGTGCGAGGCGCCGTTGATCTCGTTGGCAGCCAGCGAGAACAGGGTGTCGTTGATCAGGGTCGACTTGCCGGAGCCGGACACGCCGGTCACGCAGGTCAGCAGGCCCGACGGAATCGCCAGGTCCACGCCCTTGAGGTTGTTGCCGCTGGCCCCACGCAGGTGCAGGGTCATCTTCGGGTTCGGCTTGTGCCGGCGCGCCGGGATCTCGATCGCGCGCTTGCCCGACAGGTACTGGCCGGTCAGCGAGCGCGGTGCCTCCAGGATGTCCTGCAGTGTGCCCTGGCCGACGATCTCGCCGCCATGCACGCCCGCGCCCGGGCCGATGTCCAGCACGTAGTCGGCCAGGCGGATCGCGTCCTCGTCATGCTCGACCACGATCACCGTGTTGCCGAGGTCGCGCAGGCGGGTGAGGGTGCCGAGCAGGCGTTCGTTGTCGCGCTGGTGCAGGCCGATCGACGGTTCGTCGAGCACGTACATCACGCCGACCAGGCCGGCGCCGATCTGGCTGGCCAGGCGGATGCGCTGCGCCTCGCCACCGGACAGGGTGTCGGCCTTGCGCTCGAGGGTCAGGTAATCCAGGCCCACGTCGACCAGGAAGCCGAGGCGTTCGCCGATTTCCTTGACGATCTTCGCGGCGATCTCGCCGCGCCAGCCCGGCAGGCTCAGCTCGCTGAAGAACTTCAGCGCCTCGTCGATCGGCAGCACCACCAGCTCCGGCAGCGGGCGGTCGGCCACGAACACATTGCGTGCAGCCTTGTTCAGGCGCGCGCCATGGCATTCCGGGCAGGGTTGTTCGCTGATGTACTTGGACAGCTCTTCGCGCACCGCCGGCGATTCGGTTTCCTTGTAGCGGCGCTCGAGGTTGGGAATGATGCCCTCGAAGCGATGCTTGCGCTGGGTGCGGCCACCGGCTTCGGTGAAGTAGGTGAAGGTGATCGCTTCATCGCCGCTGCCGTACAGCACGGCCTGCTGCACCTTGTCCGGCAGCGAGTTCCAGGCCGCGTCGACGTCGAACCGGTAGTGCTTGGCCAGCGAAGCGATCAGCTGGAAGTAGTAGGCATTGCGGCGGTCCCAGCCGCGCACCGCACCGGCGGCCAGCGACAGCTCGGGGTGCACCACCACGCGCGAGGGATCGAAGAACTCGGCCATGCCCAGGCCATCGCAGCCGGGGCAGGCGCCCATCGGTGCGTTGAACGAGAACAGGCGCGGCTCCAGTTCCGGCAGCGAGTAATCGCAGACCGGGCAGGAGTATTTGGAGGAGAACAGGGTCGGCGCGGTTTCCGTGTTGTCCAGGCTCTGCACCGACGCCATGCCGTCGCCAAGCTTCAGCGCGGTCTCGAAGCTCTCGGCCAGGCGCTGCTTGATGTCCTCGCGTGGGCGGAAGCGGTCGATCACCGCCTCGATGGTGTGCTTCTGGCGCAGCGCCAGCGGCGGCACCGCGTCGATCTCATGCAGCTCGCCGTCCACGCGCACGCGCACGAAACCCTGCGCACGCAGCTGGTCGAATACCTGCGCGTGCTCCCCCTTGCGGTCGCGGATGACCGGCGCCAGCAGCATGTAGCGCTGTTCCGGGTCCAGGGTCAGCACCTGGTCGACCATCTGGCTGACCGTCTGTGCTTCCAGCGGGTAGCCGTGGTCCGGGCAGCGCGGGGTGCCGACGCGGGCGTACAGCAGGCGCAGGTAGTCGTAGATCTCGGTGATCGTGCCGACCGTCGAACGCGGGTTGTGCGAGGTCGACTTCTGCTCGATCGAGATCGCCGGGGACAGGCCCTCGATGTGGTCCAGGTCCGGCTTTTCCATCACGCTCAGGAACTGGCGCGCATAGGCCGACAACGACTCGACATAGCGGCGCTGGCCTTCTGCATAGATGGTGTCGAACGCCAGCGAGGACTTGCCCGAGCCGGACAGGCCGGTGATCACGATCAGCTTGTCGCGGGGCAGGTCGAGGTCGAGGTTCTTCAGGTTGTGCGTCCGCGCGCCGCGGATGCGGATGAAATCCATCGCCATGGGGGATCCGGTTGTGGGGGCGTTGGCTGGGTGCCGGGCCAGCAGGGAACGGCAATCGGTCAGCCTACCGAGGTGACCAGATGGGGGCAATGGGCGACAATGCCAGCCCGGTGTCTCACCTTGTGAGACAGGCCGACAGGCAGGGG
>NZ_LEKR01000081.1:0-5712 GCF_001580555.1 Stenotrophomonas sp. DDT-1 | reverse complement strand
CAGATCCGTTTTCCTGCGGAAAACGGATCTGACCCCGGAAGTAATGCGGCTCTTGCTCTTGCTCTTGCTCTTCCTTCTTCAACCCGGGGTGGACGCGCACGGAAAGTGTCCGTGGCCGGGAGGGTGGGTTGCGCAGGGGTGTCCGCGGCATGGATGCCGCGGCCAAGCCCCCAAGGACGGGTTAACGGCGTCCCCTGCGCAACCCACCCTCCCGGCCCAAACGAAGGAAATCCGCAGCGCTTCGCGACCCACCCCGAGGGGCTTCGCCGATGGCTGGATACCCGATACCCCGTAAACGAAAACGCCCCAGCACAGGGCCAGGGCGTTCTCGCAGATCAGGTCAGGCAGGCATCAGAATTCCTGCCAGTCCCCATCGGCCAGTTCGGTGGCCATCGGGCGACCACCCGCCGTGCGTCGGGCGGGCGGGGCAGCCGGAGCCGGTGCTGCCGGTGCAGCCGGACGCGGGGCCGGGGCAGCGGTGCGCGGCGGGGCAACCACGGTATCGGCTTCGTCCACCACGAAGATCGACACGGCCTCGCTGAGGTGACCGGCCTGTTCTTCCATCGCACGCGCGGCAGCAGTGGCTTCCTCCACCAGTGCGGCGTTCTGCTGGGTGGTCTCGTCCATCTGCACCACGGTCTGGTTGACCTGCTCGATGCCGGCGGACTGTTCCTGCGAGGCCGCGGAGATTTCGGCCATGATGTCGGTCACGCGCTGCACCGAGGCGACAATCTCGCCCATGGTGGCGCCAGCCTTGTGCACCAGCGCCGAACCGTCGTTGACCTTGCCGACCGAGTCGTCGATCAGGCCCTTGATTTCCTTGGCGGCGGCGGCCGAGCGCTGGGCGAGGGTGCGCACTTCGCTGGCAACCACGGCAAAGCCGCGGCCCTGTTCACCGGCACGCGCGGCTTCCACGGCGGCGTTCAGGGCCAGGATGTTGGTCTGGAACGCAATGCCGTCGATGACGCTGATGATCTCGGCGATCTTCTTCGACGAGGCTTCGATGGCGGACATGGTGGTGACCACCTGGCCGACGACCTCGCCACCCTGCGAGGCGACGCCATGCGCGCCGATGGCGAGCTGGTTGGCCTGGCGGGCGTGCTCGGCGTTCTGGCGCACGGTGGAGGTCAGTTCCTCCATCGAGGCCGCGGTTTCCTCCAGGTTGGCGGCCTGCTGCTCGGTACGGCGCGACAGGTCGCTGTTGCCCGAGGCGATCTCGCCGGCGGCCGAACTGATCGCGCGGCTGGATTGCTTGATGCGGGTGACGATCTCGCTCAGCTGCGCGGCGGTGGCGTTGGCATCGTCACGCATGCGCGCGAACACGCCCTGGTAGTCGCCGTGCATGCGCACGGTCAGGTCACCCTGCGACAGTGCCGCAAGCAGGCCGGAGATCTGTTCGATGCTGCCGGCGTTGGCGTCCAGCAGGCCGTTGATCTGCTGTGCCAGCTGCAGGAAGAAGCCTTCCTTGTCGGTGGCGTCAATGCGGCCGGACAGGTCGCCGGCGGCGGCCTGGGCGATCACGCGGGCCACTTCCGCTTCAACCTGCGCTTCCTGGGTACGGTCGCGCCATTCCACCACGTAGCCGACGGTGTCGCCGCCTTCATTGCGGATGGTCGACACCACCTGGGCGAACTGGGCATCGCCGTACTGCATCGGGCGACGCGCGACACCGTGCGCCTTCAGGTTGCCCAGCAGGGTCTGGTCCATCTCGCCACGGTGCTCGAGCACGGTGACCGGCTTGCCGATCAGTGAGGCCTGGGCGTCGAAGTCCGGCAGGTCGCGGCGCACTTCGTCCTGGTACTGGCTCAGGGTCTGCTGCAGGGCGCGGTTGCTGTAGACGATGGTGTTGCTGGTGTCGGTCAGGTACACGCCGGTCGAGCTGTAGTCCAGCGCGGTGCGGATGCGCAGGTTCTCGCGGGCGACGGCCTGGTCGGTTTCGATGCGCTCGCGCAGGTCGCGCTGCATGCGCTGCATGGCCTGCATCAGTTCGCCCACTTCGTCCTGGCGGCTGACGTCGATATGGCCATCGAGCTTGCCACCGGCGACGTCGTTGGCGACCGAGACGGCGCCACGCACGCTGCCGACCAGTGCGCGTGCGAACAGCCACACCAGCACCAGGCCGAGCGCGGCGCCGCCCAGCAGGGCGATCACGGTCAGCACGGCCGAGGCGGAATAGGTGGAAGCGGCCTCTTCGCGCGAGGCGCGGGCGAGGCGGTTGTCTTCGGCGATCAGCGCTTCCAGCGCCGATGCAGCCTTGCGGTGCTTGGTACGGGTTTCGCCGACGAAGGTATCGATGGCGTCGTCCGGCAGGTCCAGTTCCAGCATTTCGGTGACGCTGTCATAGGAAGCCAGGGCATCCTTCCATTCCTTGGCGAAGGTGTCGAACAGCTTCTTCTGTTGTGCGTTATCGATCAGCTTCGGATAGTCCTTGATCGACTTGTCCATGCTGGTGCGCAGGTCGACGGCCCGCTTGCGCGCATCGGCCTTGACGTCGTCGCTGGCGCGGATCAACTGCTGGTAGGCGGCATTGCGGTACTCGCCCAGCATGCCGCGCATCTCGCCGGCGAGGCGGATGCTTTCCATGCGTGAACCGGCCAGCTCGGTGGTGACGTTGTTCAGCGAATGCAGGCCGCGATAGGCGACGATGCCCTGCAGCAGCATCACCAGCAGGAGGACGCCGAAGGTCAGCAGCAGCTTCGGCATCAGTTTCAGGTTGTTGATCCACGGCATGGGCGTTGCGAGCTCCTAAGGCAGACGCGCCCGGGCATCGGGCCCGGTTGCAGCAGAAACCACGCCGGCACCAGGTCCGGCGTAGTTCGACGGACAGCGGATTACTTGATGTTGGCCAGCTTCAGCCCAGCCGGCGAGCTGACTTCGATTTCCGCGCGCGAGGCGTCGCGCTGGATCTTGCCGATCACGCAGACGGTCTTGCCTTCCAGGGTTTCCAGCGGGAAGGAGAACTTGCCGCGGTTCTCGCCGGCGATGCGGGCCGAGAAGGTGTGGCGCGGGAAGGCACCGCCCATGTACAGGAAGGTCGGCTGGCCTTCGGAACCTTCTGCGTAGCGGGCCTTTTCAACCTTGCCACAGACCATGCCGTCCTTGCCGACCGAACGCGGCGCCATTTCCGGCGGGATCATGTCGGCCGACTGGGCGAAAGCGGAGGTGGCGGTGGTGGCCAGGACAGCGGCCGAGACGAACGCAAACAGGGACTTCATCGAGGGTATCTCCGGGGATGGTAACGGTCGGGCCGGTCCTGCGCGCTCCTGCGCGGCCGGCTTCTGTCCCCCTATCGGCACCGCCGAAGGGAACTGAAGGGTGTTGTGACTGGAACGTGAAGCAGTTCCGGTTGCTCAGGCGGCGACGTCTTCGGCGAGGCTGGCGTGGCCCATGTCGGCGCTGTCGAGCAGGGTCTCGATGTCCAGCAGGATCAGCATGCGATCGTCATGGGTACCGATGCCGGAGATGAAGCGGGTATCGACGGCGGCGCCGAATTCCGGGGTCGGTCGGATCTGCTCGGCCGACAGCGGGATCACGTCGGAGACGCTGTCGACGACGATGCCGACCACGCGGTCGTCGACGTTCAGCACGATCATCACGGTGAAGGCGTCGTAGCGGGCGTTGTCCAGGCGCAGTTTCAGGCGCAGGTCGATCACCGGGACGATGGTGCCGCGCAGGTTGATCACGCCCTTGATGTAGTCCGGGGCATCCGGCACGCGGGTAACCGCATCATAGCCACGGATTTCCTGCACCTTGAGGATGTCCACGCCGTAGTGCTCGTCACCAAGCGTGAAGCTGAGGAATTCGCCACCGGTGCTGGCGGCGGAGCTGGTCTTGTCGTTCATCGAGGGGTCCTGGTTCTGCCGGAAGTCCCGGTGTCAGGCTCGATATCGGCCCCGCTGGGGGGGACTTTAGGTGCCCGGGGAAAGGCATCCACGCATGGCGTGGATCCACCGGAGATCGGTAGTGCCGGCCGCTGGCCGGCAATGGCCGTACCCGCATTGTCGCGACGTTGCCGGCCAGCGGCCGGCACTACCTGTTGGCCGGGCCTTAGAGCTCGCCGTTGCGGCGTGCCTTGCGTTGGCGGTCGATGCGGAAGATGTAGCGCTGGATGGCGCTGTCGGCGCCGCGCGGCAGGCTGTCGAAGCGCATGCCCACGCGCTTGACCTCGATGCCGTTGGGCTGGCGCTGGGGCAACAGGTTGCAGACCACCAGCGCGATGTCCAGGTCGGGGCCGTCCGGCAGCGACAGCTGCGCCGGATAGCGCTTCTGCAGACCAAATACCGCGCAGTCATTGGGCACAACCACGGCCAGGCCGCCACCGCTGATGTCCACCACCCGCATCGACAGCGCTTCGGCCCGCGCTTCGCCGGGGGGCAGCAGCAGCTGCGGTGAATCAGTGACCGGCGTCTCCAGCCGGTATAGTTCGCGGCGCTGCAGGTGCACCAGTTCGTCAGGCAGCGGCGCACGGAAGGCCACGTGGCCGTCGTTGTCCACGCGCTGCAGTTCGTGCAGGCGGAAGCGCACCAGCACCCGTTCGAGCTGGGCGAAGCACAGCAGGTGATCGGCCTGCTCGGCGGCGCGGTTGGAAGCTTCCTGCGGGCTGCCATCGAGCAGCAGGTAGTCCTCGTCTTCGTCGAGGTCGAGCAGCGCAGTGGGGAACGAACGGTCGCGGCCGTCGATGTGCGCGTTGATCAATGATCGCTGGTCGATCAGCGAGCGCAGCAGCTGCCGCAGCTGACGCGGGTTGCGGACCAGGAAGCGCTCGTCAGCGGCGTCGGCCGCGTGGACATCATGCACTGCAGTGTCGTTGCCGTCGGACATGGAATCTACGGTCAGGGGCGGGCGCCAGCACGCATTGGCGCGAGGCTCGATGGGGATATCGGCCTCTGCACCGGATTATGAAGTGGGATTTGCATCACTTTCTACGCGTAAGGGGTCAGATCCCTTTCCTGCGGGAAAGGGATCTGACCCCGTGGTTCTGTCAGAACTCCTGCCAGTCGCCGTCGGCGGCCAGTACCGGCTGCGCCGTCGAGCTGCGCAGGGGGCGCGCGGAAGCCGGCTTTGCCGAACGCGCGGCGGCTGCGACCTGGCGGGGTACCGGTGCCGCCAGCGGGCGTGCCGGAATGGCCGTCGTGCCGTGCGATGCCAGCCGGAAGCGGGCCACGGCTTCACCCAGCTGCACGGCCTGGTCCTCCATCGCACGTGCGGCAGCGGTGGCTTCCTCCACCAGCGCGGCGTTCTGCTGGGTGGTCTCGTCCATCTGCACCACGGTCTGGTTGACCTGCTCGATGCCCGCGCTCTGTTCCTGCGAGGCAGCGGAGATCTCGGCCATGATGTCGGTCACACGCTGCACCGAGGCGACGATCTCGCCCATGGTGCTGCCGGCCTGGTGGACCAGGCTGGAGCCCTCGGCGACCTTGCCGACCGAGTCGTCGATCAGGCCCTTGATTTCCTTGGCGGCAGCGGCCGAGCGCTGGGCGAGGGTGCGCACTTCGCTGGCGACCACGGCGAAGCCGCGGCCCTGTTCACCGGCACGCGCGGCTTCCACGGCGGCATTCAGTGCCAGGATATTGGTCTGGAACGCGATGCCGTCGATGACGCTGATGATCTCGGCGATCTTCTTCGACGAGGCTTCGATGGCGGACATGGTGGTGACCACCTGGCCGACGACCTCGCCACCCTGCGAGGCGACGCCATGCGCGCCGATGGCGA
>NZ_LEKR01000080.1:0-7537 GCF_001580555.1 Stenotrophomonas sp. DDT-1 | reverse complement strand
GCTGCAATGTTCTTCCAGGGCACTCTGGGTACCTTCATGGCATATTCGCAGATAGGTGGTAGCGCCGTGCCGACCTCGCCGGGTCCGAATGGGCAGCCGCCGGGTTCTAGTGGGTCGGGTGGTATGTATGCGCCTGCCAAGCCTTCTACTGAAAGTGGTTCTTCCACAGCGAATCAAGTCGCGATGCCGAAGATTCATAATCATGAGGCCGCTCATGCATCAACGGGGCTCCGCGGCAATGCACCGTCCGGTAACTCCTGATTTTGCTTTGGCTTGCTGTCTATTTGAGGGGTTTCATGCGCTCTATTTTCTTTAGCCTGCTGTCTTTGGGAATCATCGCAGCTTCAGCTTCCTCTGCACGTGCAGAAGGCGGAGTCTGTCCTCCCGGTTACTACCCCGTGGGGGGGCAAGGGGCAATGGGATGCGCACCAATTCCCGGCGCGGCGTCTGGTGGCGCCGCCCAGCAGTCTTCACCTCCTCCTCCGCAACCTACGGGCGAGTGGATCAAGACCTGGGGCGGAATTGCGGTATCCGCCAGCACTTCCGATGCCGGCGTTTCTACGGGGCACCGGTCAAAGAAGGAGGCGGAACGCAAAGCCGTCTCAGAATGTGCTGCCAGCGGAGCAAGCGATTGCAGGGTCAGCATGACCTATTTCAATCAGTGCGTTTCCTGGGTCATCCCGAGCGGAAGGACCGGAAATGGCCTGTCAGGAATTGGCACCGGTCCGACTCCGGGTGATGCCGAGCGGGCTGCTCAGGGAGTCTGCAAGAATGACAAGCCGGGAGCCTGTGCTCCCGTGTATACAAATTGTACCGAGCCCTTGTTCAGGAAGTACTGAAATGGCCGTGCTCGGGATGATTGCAATGACGCGGATCGCTATCTGTTTGTTGCAATTTGCGCGCACGGCGGCTTGGCTCCGAGAAGCCTCGGGCGCGGCTGCGCTGCTGCAACTGAGAATGAGGCCGACCCTGACCGCTCTGTTTTGCACGGCGGCGTGCGCAAGGACGTTATGATCTTCCAAGGACATGGCTAGCTTGATGGCATCTCGGAGGGCAGCGGCGGGCACGTCTTCTGCGATCCGGGAATGTGAAATTGCATCAGGTGATTGAGAAGCAGAGGCATGCCTATCTTTAACCGGCTCGCCGTTGCGTGTGTCGATTTGGCACTTGGCGCATTCCTGTTCTGTGCATGGACGCCAATCGCAAAGGCTGAAGGGAACTGCCCGCCGGGTTTCTACCCCGTGGGTGGGCAGGGTGTTCAAGGATGTGCCCCGATTCCCGGAGGTGCTGCTACGGCGGCTAACCCTGCCGCGCCAGCGCCCGCGCGCCCTCTGGGGGAGTGGGTAAAAACGTGGGGGGCCATCGCTGTTTCGTGGGCCACCTCTGATGCTGGCGTTTCAACTGGACTGAGATCCAAAAGTGCTGCTGAGAAAGAGGCGCTTTCCAAATGCCGAATGAGTGGAGCTCGTGACTGCTCGATAAACATGACGTATTTCAATCAATGCGTATCATGGGCGATTCCCAGTGGGCGTTCGGGGGGCGGTCAGTCGGGCATTGGATCGGGGCCGACTCCGGAATCAGCATTACAGACTGCGCGCTCGTTGTGCAAGAACGATCGGCAGGGACCATGTGATGAAGTGTACGCGGATTGTACGAAGCCGGTATTTGATCGCTATTGAAGTTCGAAGCCGATGATGCAGGAAGAGGAAGCCCAAATGGTTGGGAAGTGCGTGTTCGGCAGTGTCTGCACAATTGACGCCCGAAGCTGTTAATCGCGACAGCTGAGCTGGGGGGAGTGGTTAATGCGCCCCAATCTGCGCTGCTATGTCTAACTTGGTGGGGAGACATGTGCAATGCAGCGGCAAAATATCGATTGATGATTCTGTCCACTCCGAGATCACGACGGTCACCATATCGATGCCCCTCATCGTTGCCGGGCTGCAGAGCTTCCTGGTCGGTAATGTGCAGGACCAGGTCACCTATACCGTGACCGGAAAGAAGTCGACCGCCGAGGAACTGATTGATAAGAACCTGGGCTATATGCAACTGGCGCTCACGTCGGTGAGTGTGCTGGATGTCGCCGGCGACGTAACGCTGGATAGCGCAAAGACCCGTGCGATGTGGTTCATTGGGCTGGGCACCGGCGGACCAGCCGTTACGGCGGGCGCCATGCTATTGCTGTACCAGATCGCCATGTCATTGTTCATTGGTTTTGGTCCGCTGTTCATCCTCTGCCTGCTGTTTGAGCAGACAAAGTCCCTGTTCCAACGATGGTTGTTCTATGGCATCGGCACCATGTTCTCAATGGCGGTGCTGGCTGCGATGACCGGCATTGCCATGGAAATGGTGGCGCGCGTGGCGGCTTCGTTCTGGGGCGCGTCTGCGCTGGGTGCACTGCTGGGGTCGAACCTGACCGAGGGCATGAGCAGCATGGCGCTGCAGCAGGGCGGCATGGGTCTGATCCTGACGACGCTGATCCTGACTGCGCCCCCAATGGCTGCGATGTTCTTCCAGGGCACCCTGGGTACCTTCATGGCATATTCGCAGATAGGCGGTAGCCCGGTGGCGCAGGCACCGGGCCCGAATGGGCAGCCGCCGGGTAGCTATTACACGCCGGATAAACCTTCAACGAGCGGTGGCAGTCAATCGGGTGGATCGACTTCAGTTGGGAGCAATGTCGTAGTCACTGGCAGCAACTCCACAGCTGGGTCAGGCAATTCTGATACTGGCCGTAAAGGCTTAGCTTCGAACTAGAGGCCGGAGAAGAAGTCAATTCGTGTCTATTCAGGTGCAGTAATCCTGCTGGGTCTGGGAATCATTGCCTGCCAATTGCCACAGACGGCCAACGCAGAAGGTAGGTGTCCTCCTGGTCAGTATCCAATTGGTGGTCAGGGAGTCGGCGGCTGTGCTCCCATCCCAGGTGGTACCACTGGAGCAGGCCAAGCGTCGCCTGTTGCGACAGGGCGTTGGATCAAGACTTGGGGGGCCATCGCTTTAGCGAAGGGGGGCGATGTCGGCGTGGCTCTCGGTAAGCGAAGGAAGAGGGATGCGGCTTCGGAGTCCCTTGCTAATTGCGCACAGCGGGGGGGCTACGGATTGCAGGGTGGTATTGGAGTTCAATAATCAATGTGCAGCATTCGTATCCCCCAGTGATGCAAGATTTGGTGGCTCCACGTTTGCGCGTGCGGCATCTGTTGATGCTGCGAGTAAGATGGCTGTGGATGCGTGCTTAAAGCAGGGGAGCGATGGCTGTAAAGTGATTTATTCTGGATGCACCGAGCCTGAGTTTGAGAACTTCTGAGGTTGCGCTTATGAGTTTCTGGCTGAAAACGTAGAAATGCCTGATTAGCCGGAAAAGACAAGGCGCCGGATGAGCAGATCGACAAGAGCTTGGCCTGGATGCAGGTGGCGCTGTCGAGCATTGATGGCATCAAGATCCTGAATGATCCAGGGTTGCAGGCGGACAAGACCCGGGCGCTGTGGTTCATCGGCCTGGGCACGGGCGGCCCGGCGGTCACCGCTGGTGCGATGTTGCTGCTCTACGAGGTCGCGCTGGCGCTGTTCATCGGCCTGGGTCCCTTGTTCATTCTGTGTCTGCTGTTCGACCAGACCAAGCAGCTGTTCCAGCGATGGCTGTTCTACGGCATCGGCACGATGTTCTCGATGGCGGTACTGGCAGCGATGGTATCGATCGCGCTGGACATGGTGATCCGTGTCTCGACCGCGTTCTGGTCCACCGCCTTGGTCAACAAGTTCCTACTCGAAGGCGCCTCCAGCGACGGCATGACCAGCCAGGCGATGCAGCAGGGCGGCATGGGCCTGATCCTCACGACCCTGATTCTGACTGCGCCCCCAATGGCGGCCATGTTCTTCCAGGGGACCTTGGGTGGTTTCGCGCCATACTCCCAGATCGGTGGATCGGCAGCGGGCCAGCCGGGTCCACAGGGCCAGCCGCCGGGTTCGTATACGCCGGCAGCGCCTTCGAATAATGACGTGCGGCAGACCGAGGTTCATTCAGGAAGTATGGTGAGGAACTCGATGCCTCCGAGCTCGACCGGCGAAGCAAGAACTGCCCCGAGTACGATAGGTGCTGCCAGATCTAATGATTAGTGCTATTAGTGACATCCGTTGAAGGTGCGTAGCCATGCCAAAAAAATCAGTTGGAAAGTTGATTTCCAAATTACTCGTTCTTTCGGCACTTTTTCTTGTTGCTGAATCCTCTGTGGCAGAAGGGCGATGCCCGCCTGGCCAGTACCCGATAGGTGACAGTCGGGCACCGGGATGTGCGCCAATTCCGGCGGGTAGCAGCGGAGACGCTGGACCCAGAGCGACGGGCCGGTGGATCAAGACTTGGGGCGCCATCGCAATGTCCAATTCTGGGGCATCAGGTGTTTCGGTCGGGAAGGTAAAGAAGAGGGAGGCTGAAAAGGCAGCAATGGTTGAGTGCGAAGCGACCGGCGCACGTGATTGCGACATCGCCTTTACGTACAAGCACCAGTGTGCGGCGGCCGCGACTGCGAGCTCGGGCACTCAAGGTACGAACTTTGGGAGCGGAGAGACTGTTGATGTTGCCAAGAAGGTCGCTACTGAACTCTGTCAGTCTCGAGGGGGACGGGGTTGTGGTGTCGTGTATTCGGCATGCACAGAACCAAAGTTCGAGGCTTTCTAGATAATTTTTTTGCAGCCGCACCGCGACAGTAGGCGCGTTGAAGGGGGATTCTCGGCATCTTGATCGGATGCGATCTGCCTTCAAGCTTGAGAAGAGAATTTCATGAGGGCTATTTTTATTTTGTTGTTGTGCCTAGTGCCATTCTTGACTTTTGCCGAGGGCAGATGTCCTCCTGGCCAGTATCCAATAGGGGACAGCCGCGCTCCAGGCTGCGCTCCAATCCCTGCTGGTGGTGGCGGAGCTGCGGAAGGGCCGCGTGCCACCGGCCGTTGGATAAAGACATGGGGAGCGATTGCAACTTCTTCTACCGGCGCCTCGGGAACAGTCACTGGTGAGGTTAAGAAATCAGACGCCGCGAAGAATGCAGTTTCTGAATGTGCTAGCTCAGGGGCGCGTGATTGCCGAGTTTCGTTTACCTATAAGAATCAGTGCGCTGCGGCGGCTGTTCCTAGCTCTGGAACCCCTGGGACTAGCTTTGGCAGTGCAGCTACGGAAGAGCTTGCCAAAGGCGTAGCTACTAAATTGTGCGATTCCCGCGGCGGACGTGGCTGTGATGTTGTTTACTCAGCCTGCACAGAGCCAAAATTCGAAGCGTTTTAACGCATCGATAGCTGGCATCCCGATGGTGGCGCTGGCTGCAGCGCCCATAATGGCGAACTTCTTCCTGACTGGCAGCGATGATCTCAATCGCGCTGTACATGGCGTCTCGGCAGCGCTCTGGTCGACTGCGTCCGTCAACAAATTCCTGCTCGACGGCGCCTCCAGCGACGGCATGACCAGCCAGGCGATGCAGCAGGGCGGCATGGGATTGATCCTGACTACCTTGATTCTGACTGCGCCCCCAATGGCGGCCATGTTCTTCCAGGGCACCTTGGGTAGCTTCATGGCATATTCGCAGATAGGTGGCAGCCCGGTTGCTGCTGCGCCGGGACCTAATGGACAGCCGCCGGGTAGCTACAAGCCGGCAGCTCCAACCAATTCAGAGGAATCCATGAGTAGCCAGAGCCTTACGATCCCGAAGATCGCGCCGGGTACTAGCAACTCGGTACATACGCCGGGGTCGCTCGGTAACGCCCCAGTTCGGTGAGCGATGTCACAGCAGTTGCTGAATGGGTAGGGTACTGGATGCAAGAGGTGAAAACGATGAAGCTGCTTTCTTTCCTCCTTTTCTTTGGGGTGCTGCTGGCTCCTGTGTCCGCACTTGCCGAAGGCGGTAGTTGTCCGCCAGGGTTCTACCCGATAGGAGGGCAAGGAGCCAGAGGCTGTGCTCCGATTCCTGGTGGCGACAGCGGTGGCTCGGATCAGCTGCCGCTACTTCCTCCAACGCCGACGGGGGAATGGTTAAGTACGTGGGGAGCAATCGCTGCGTCCGAAGCTACTTCTGAGGTGGGAATGGCCTCTGGAATGAATTCCGCAGAAGCCGCCGCTGCCGAGGCTGTGAGGCGCTGTGGTGGAGGAGGAGCCACGGACTGCAAGGTTACTGTCTCTTACTCAAATCAGTGCGTCGCGTGGTTGATTCCTTCTTCAGGTGGCTCGGGGGCTAAATCCGCAGTTGGTAAGGCTCCAAAGAAAAGGCAAGCCATCTCCATGGCGGGCAAAGGTTGCGTAGATCCAAGTGGAAAGAAGTGCAGGGTCTTTTACGCAGACTGTTCTGAACCTGTTTTCCGTAAGTTCTAGCGATGCAAGGTCGTAGATTCTCTTAAGTCGATTGATTGGTTGCATCGGAGTCGCCTGGACCCTGAACGTGCATCCAGGGCTTGCGTAAATGGGCCGGAAATTCAGAGATTTGGCTTGATGTTGATTCGTTGATTTGGATTCTTGCGCATTCTCAATCGTGGCCACTCTTTCGTAGTTTCCTGCGTTCTGCGGATTGGCAGAGCACGGGTGACTGTAACGGCTGCGAATGGCTAGCTGCTAGTGGATTCCTCGGGGTTTGGCTCTGGATGACAGGTGAAATGCTTTCCTTTGGATGTTTGGGGATTTCGAACGTCATCAGGGGTTCGAAAGTCGTGTATGGGTTCGCGGCGACTCTAGCGGTATTTCTAGCACTTACGTCCGACCTGGCTTGGGCGGAAGGAAGGTGTCCTCCAGGCCAGTATCCGATTGGCGGGCAGGGTGCCGGCGGATGTGCGCCGATTCCTGCTGGTGGAGCAGGAGCGCAAAGCCCGCGTCCAACGGGGCGGTGGATCAAGACTTGGGGAGCATTTGCCGCCTCGCCTTCCGGAATCGCAGGAGCGGCAAGTGGGTGGAGGAAGAAGGCGGATGCGGGAGACGCGGCAGTGAGATCCTGCTCTGATGCGGGCGGTCGGGATTGTCGAGTGAAGTTCACCTATAAGAATCAATGCGCGACGGCGGCTGTCTCGAATGCGGGAGCCGGGGGGACTTTCTACTCTGCTGCAGCCACAAAGGAGAAGGCGGCAGGCCTATCCTTGGCGCAATGTCGCGCTGCTTCCAAAGAGACATGTGAAGTTGTCATGTCCAATTGCACCGAGCCGGAGTTTGAGAAGTTCTGAGTCATTGCCCGTACTCCGAGTGCGGATGGGCGTCCACCCGGCACCTATACACCAGCTGCTCCTTCGAAGCAGGATTCTGTCAATCCGGAAACCAGTAATTCAGCTGGGAATGGCAGGCTCACTGTTCCGCAAGGGGGGCTGCTGTCCCCCCAGGAGACTGGGCTCCGGGCTGCGAATAAGATCAGCGGCAATTGATGAAGAGGTAAATGTGTCTTTGGCTTCGCGCGTGATTCTTCTGATGATTACGTTGGTAGCTGCCGGCCAAGCATTTGCAGAAGGGAGTTGCCCACCAGGTCAGTACCCAATCGGTGGCCCGGGTGTCGGTGGGTGCGCCCCGATTCCAACTGGGGGGGGG